>DATGVY010000355.1:0-9201 GCA_035299845.1 Streptosporangiaceae bacterium | reverse complement strand
TAGTCAGGCCGCGGCCGGAAGCGCAGCCGCCCGTGGATCACGAGCAGACCCCCACGCCGATCACCGAGGAGACCATCAAGCGCATTATCGACACTCAGCTGAACGTGCCCGACGGCTTCACCCCGCACCCGCGCCTGCTGCCGTTGCTGCAGCGCCGGGCGACGATGGTGGAGCAGGATGCCATTGACTGGGCTACCGGCGAGTTGCTCGCGTTCGGATCCGTGCTGCTGGACCGCCACACGGTACGGCTGGTCGGGCAGGACAGCCGGCGCGGCACGTTCGGCCAGCGGCATGCCGTCATCGTGGACAGGAAGACCGGGCAGGAGTACATCCCGCTCAGGCAGTTCAACAGTGCGACGGCGCGGTTCCACGCCTACGACTCGCTGCTATCGGAGTTCGCCGCGGTGGGATTCGAGTACGGCTACTCCGTCGCCAGGCCGGACGCCCTGGTGTGCTGGGAAGCTCAGTTCGGCGACTTCATCAACGGCGCCCAGACGATCGTGGACGAGTTCATCAGCTCGGGCGAGCAGAAGTGGGGGCAGCGCTCCGGCCTGGTGCTGCTGCTGCCGCACGGCTACGAGGGCCAGGGACCCGACCACTCCTCCGCGCGTACCGAGCGCTTCCTCGGGCTCTGCGCCCAGGACAACATGACAGTGGCGATGCCGACCACGCCGGCCAACTATTTCCACCTGCTCCGCTGGCAGGCGCTGTCGCCGCGGGTCAAGCCGCTGATCGTGTTCACCCCCAAGTCGATGCTGCGGCTGAAGACGGCGACGTCACCGGTGGCGGCTTTCACCGCGGGCTCCTTCCGTCCCGTGCTCGGCGAGCTGCCAGGCGATGACGACGAGGCGGTGCGGACGGTGCTGCTCTGCGTCGGCAAGATCTACTACGACCTGGCGGCGAAGCGGCAGGCCGGCGGGCTGTCAGAGACCGCGATCGTGCGGGTGGAGCGGCTGTACCCGCTGCCGGCCGAGGAACTGCTCGCTGAGCTCTCCCGGTATCCGGGCGCCACCGAAATCCGCTGGGTGCAGGAGGAGCCGGCCAACATGGGCGGCTGGCCGTACATTGCGCTGCGGTTGCCCGAGCTACTGCGCCGGCCAATCCGGCTTGCTTCCCTGCCGGCCAGCTCGGCCCCGGCGGGCGGCTCAGCCAAGGCGCACGCAGCCGAGCACGCCGGGCTCATCGATGCGGCACTGCGCAGAGACCGCTAGCCGATGTACTTCACTGACCGCGGCATCGAGGAACTCGCGAGCCGACGCGGAGACGACGAGGTTACCCTTGGCTGGCTAGCCGAGCGGCTGCGCGAGTTCGTGGATATCCGCCCCGATGCCGAGGTGCCGGTCGATCGGCTGGCCAGCTGGCTAGCGCGTCTTGACGAGGACGAGGAGTAGCATCCGGCCGGAGCGCGCGATCCGGCCCGACCTGGGGACTACTCGCGATACATCTTGACTTTGCGGCGACACGATATATCGTCATTATCGAAGCATTCAAGGAACGGAGCCCGGCTGCGCGCAGCGCCGGGCGGCCACGGAGAGAAGGACTACGATGCCGCGCTGGATCATCGACGCCCCGAAGACTGTCGAGTTCGACGGCGTAGCTGCGCTGCGAGTACGGGTTATCTCCGGCACGGTCGCGGTCCTCGCCTCGGACAGCGCGCCTGCCGTCGACGTCGCGAACCTGGCGGGCCAGCCGTTGCTGGTCAGCCATGAGGCCGGCATACTCACCATTACCTATGAGGACCTCACCTGGGACGGCCTGCTCGGGTGGCTGCGCCCGCAGCGGCACTCGGCCGAAGTCACCGTCACCGTGCCGCCGGGCTGCCCGACGCAGCTCGGCGTCGTGAATGCTAGCGCTATCGTGTCGGGTATCTGCGCCAACGTTTCCGTCAAGAGCGTCTCCGGGGACATCACGCTGGATGGCGTCATCGGCAAGGTGGACGCCAAGACCGTGTCCGGCGACCTGGAGGCACGCGGGCTGGACGGCGGGGTCACGTTCAACTCGGTTTCCGGGGACCTGACGCTAGCTGGAGGCTCGGTGCAGGAGCTGGATGCGAAGACGGTCAGCGGCAAGGTGACTGCTGACGTGGATCTCCGCTCCGGTGGCGGCCTGCGGGTCACCACGGTCTCCGGCGAGGTGGCCGTCCGGCTCCCGGCCGATGCCAGCGCCGAGGTCGACCTGCGCTCCACCTCCGGCCGGGTCCGGACCGGGTTCGATGGGTTGCAGTCCGCCCGCAGCCCGGGCTCCAACACCGTGGCGGGATCGCTCGGCGCCGGCGCGGGCAGGATGACCGTGACCACCCTGTCGGCGCCCGTCACCCTGCTCCAGCGAGGTCAGCCCTGCGCTAATGACGATGCAGGCAGCCCGGCCGGTGATGCCTCATGAGCCCTGTCTTCCGGCACGGACGGCTCCGCCTCTACCTACTCAAGCTGCTGGACGAGGCCCCCAGGCATGGCTATGAGGTCATCCGGCTGCTGCAGGACCGGTTCATGGGGGTGTACGCCCCGTCGCCTGGCACCATCTACCCACGGCTGGCCAGGCTGGAGGAAGAGGGCCTGGTCACGCACGACGAAGTCGATGGCAGGAAGGTGTACCGGATCACCGACAAGGGACGCGAGGAGATCCAGGCCAGGCTCGACGACCTGGCGGACCTTGAAGAGGAGATCACCGAGTCAGTCAGGGATATCGCCCGCGAGGTCACCGAGGATGTCCGGGACACCGTGCGGAACCTGCGCGAGGAACTTACCTGGGCGTCACGTGAGGTAAGGGACGGCAAGGAGCGGGCACGAGACGCGGCTCGGGAGAAGGCCAAGCGCGCCCGCGAGGAGGTGCACGACAGCGCCAGGCAGGCGCGTGATGAGCTACATGGCGAATCCCGCGCCCGGCAGCCCGGCGGCGGCGAGCGGCAGGCCGCTGGCCGCGCACGGGCCGGAGTCGGCCGCGGACGGGCCGGCCGCGGCACTGACCGGGGCGACTGGCCAGCCTGGCAGGACTGGGCAGGCTGGACCGGCTGGACCGGCCGTCCTGGCTGGCCCGGCTGGCTTGATTCGCCGGGCCGGGCGGGACGGCCGGGGCGGCCGGGAAGGGCGCCGTCAGCCGGCCGGCCTGATCTCGGCATGCTCCGCGACCTCGAGCGAATGGCGCTGGAGTTCGCCAGGGAGTTGCGGGCTGCGGCCTGGCACACCGAGGCCGTCGGCACGGACGCCGTCACCGGCCTGCGCGCCATCCTGGAGGACACGCTGACCAGGATCAAGGATGAGATCTTCGGCGGCGGGGCGCGCGGGGACGCCGGCGAGGAAGGCGGCAGCGGGAAGGACAGCGACGACTGACGCCGCCCTGGCGGATCCACACCGTGCCGGTCCGTGCTCGCCGCTGCCAGTCGGCAACCCGCTCGATGTGGCGATGAGCGGGTTGGGCGGACTGTATTGGAATCATTAGCTACTGCCGGGCAGTGGGGCACAGTTGCGGATGTTGTGCGGATCGCGGGCTTGATGCGGGGAGATCTTGGTGCAAGATGTCCGGGCTTGGGGCTGAGGCGGAGATCGTTTTCTCTCGATGTCGATTCTGCAACAGCCCGTGGGTGCCGTTGAACGCCATATTCAACAGGTTCGCAGGCGGATTCGGGGCTGCCGAGGCCAGGCATTTTGGGCGCTGGCTGGCCGTTACAGGGTGAAGACAACCTTACCGAAAAGCTCGCCAGAGATCATCGCGGCGAAGCCGTCAGCGGCGGAGGCCAGCGGCATGGTGCGGTCAATCTTCGGGCGGACACCGGTCTGCTCGCAGAATCGCAGCAGCCATCCGAGCTGATCCCGCGTCCCCATCGTCGATCCGACGACGGATAGTTGCAGGAAGAAGACCCGGGACAGGTCCGCGGGCGGCATGGACCCGCTGGTCGCTCCGCAGATCACGATGGTCCCGCCCGGCTTGAGCGCGCGCAGCGAGTGCGCCCAGGTGGCCTCGCCCACGGTCTCAAGGACCGCGTCCACGCGCTCGGGCAGCCGGGCACCCAGCGGGAACGCCTGATCGGCGCCGAGCTCCATGGCCCGGTCGCGCTTGGCCTCGCTGCGGCTTGTGGCCCACACCCGGTAGCCCGCAGCCCGGCCGAGCAGGATCAGCGCCGTTGCGACTCCGCCGCCGGCGCCCTGGACGAGCACGGTTGCCCCCGGCTGCAGCCCGGCCTTGCCGAACAGCATGCGGTAGGCGGTCAGGTACACGGTCGGCAGGCAGGCGGCCTCGGCGAAGGACAGGCCGGCTGGCTTGGGCAGCAGGTTGCGCCGCGGCACGGCGACCCGCTCGGCGAACGTTCCGTCGTACCGTTCCGAGAGCAGCGAACGGGACGGGTCAAGGGTCTCGTCCCCGCCGCCCGCCTCCGCGTCCCCGACAACAGCGTGGACGACCACCTCGCGGCCGTCCTCGTCAAGGCCGGCCGCGTCACAGCCGAGGATGATGGGAAGCCGGTCTGCGGAGATGCCAACGCCGCGCAGCGTCCAGACATCGTGATGGTTGAGCGCCGTGGCCTTGACCGAGACCGTTGCCCAGCCCGCTGGCGGCGCCGGATCGGCGTGCTCGCCGATCACCAGGCCGGCCATCGGGTCGTCGGGTTCGATACGGACGGCGCTAACAGCGAGCATGCGTGGACCTTAGCCGAGTGAGGCAGCCGGGTGCGAGTGAGCCGGGGGACAGTGAATGGGCCGGAGGACAGTGGGTGGGCCAGGGGACCGTGAGTGGGCCGGGTGACGCCTGATGAGGCGGGCGCTGCGGAAGGCAAGACTGCCCGGAGAATGGTGTGCCATACTTCGGTGCGGGCAATTGGCCCAAGATACCCCAGCGGGTGAAGGATCTCCGTGGATCTCACCTCCTACGCTGAGCTAGCGGTGCGCCTCGTCAACTCCGCCGAGAGCTGCGACGGCCGCGAAGAATCGCTCAGCAGCCCCGAGGCGTTTCGCGCCCTAGTAGCGGACCGCCCTCATCTGCATGGGCAGATCACGCGTAACGACGTGGCCGCGCTGCGCCAGCTCCGCGCCGAATTGACGGGCATCTTCATGGCCCTGGCTGAGGGTGCAGAGGCGACGGCGATCGACCGGCTGAACGCGCTGCTCATTCGCCACCCGGTTCAGCCGGTGCTCTCCGGGCATGACAACCAGCGCTGGCACCTTCATCTCAGCGACGGCAGCTCGGTCGCCGACCGGTACGCGGCCGGCGCGGTTTTCGGCCTGGCGACAGTCGTGACCCAGCTCGGCGCGGACCGGCTCGGCGTCTGCACGCTGGCCTCCTGCCGCGGCGTCTTCATCGACGCCAGCACCAACCGGTCCAGGCGCTACTGCGCCGAGCACGGCGTCGGGACGGCGAACGTCACCACGCTGCGGGCCAGAGGCGGCGACGGGACTGCCCGTTCGGCGTCCAGCGCGGCAGGCTGACCTCGGCCGATTACCGCTGAAATCCGGGCACGCCCGGCGGCGGACGGGGATAGCGACCCTGCCTCCACTGCCGCGGGGTTAACGTTCTGGCGGGCGGCATTTCGGGCAATGGGGCCAGGAAGCCCAGGTGCTGACGGCCGTCGCCGGCCGGAACCTTCAGGCGAGACGCCCATCGAGATCACCCACTCGGATCCGCACCGCCACGGATCCGGCGGAGTACGGTCCGGCGCGGCCCAATATCACAAGCCGATCTCGCCGGGCAATGCGCGGCGGATTGCCGGCTCGGTCCGGGCCCGTATTACGAGGCGATCTCATCGGATGACCTGCGGCGACCGGGCCAGCCGACGGCCCGGCACCGGCCTGCGTTACCGAAATGACGCCAAGTGGCTCCTTCTCATTGCCCGCGACGATCATTACCATGAGCCGTACTCGCGGCCGTATGGCCCACGAATGCGGACCCGAAAGAAGGTTCGATCATGGCATCTGAGTCTGTAGCCACGGTTACCAGACCGGCAGACGTCGGCCTCAAACGGGAGTTGGGCCTGGTCGGGGCCACCTGGGCGTCGGAGACGTCGATCATCGGCTCGGGCTGGCTGTTCGGCTCGCTCTTCGCCGCGCAGGCGGTGGGAGGCGCCGCCGTCCTGGGCTGGGCCATCGCCGGAGTCGTGGTCATCCTCCTGGCCCTCTGCCACGCCGAACTCGGCGCCATGTACCCGGTCTCCGGCGGAACGGCCAGGTTCCCGCACTTCGCGTTCGGCAGCGTGGCCGGCATCAACTTCGGCTTCTTCTCGTACATACAGGCGGTCACGATTGCGCCGGTCGAGTGCTTCGCGTTCATGACGTACGCCTCCTACTACTGGCACGGCCTCTACCATGTCAACGCGGCGGGTGTGGGCAACGTCACCGGGATCGGCTTCGTGTGGACCATCGTGCTGATGGCGGTCTTCACCGCGGTCAACTTCCTGGCCATACGCCAGTTCGCCAGGGTCAACAACGTCATCACGTGGTGGAAGGTCGCGGTCCCGATCGTTGCCATCATCGTGCTGCTGTTCAAGTTCCACGGCGGCAACTTCACCGCCGGGGGGGCAGGCTTCATGCCGGGCGGGATCAAGGGCCTGACCGTGGCCATCACGTCTGGCGGCATCGTCTTCGCCTACTCCGGCTTCGAGCAGGCCGACCAGCTGGCCGGCGAGATCAAGAACCCGGGGCGCAACCTGCCGCGGGCGATCATCATATCGGTCCTGCTCGGCACCCTGGTCTACTGCCTGCTGCAGGTCGTGTTCATCGGCGCAATGCCCGCGAGCCAGCTAACCCACGGGTTCGCGCACATCACCGACGCCAACATCCTCGCCGGGCCGTTCGCTGGTCTTGCGGGCGTTGTCGGGCTCGGCTGGCTGGCGACCATCCTGCGGGTCGATGCGTTCATCTCCCCGTCCGGCACCGGCCTGATCTACGTGACCGGAACCTCGCGGGTCAGCTACGGCCTGGCCAGGAACCGGTACTACCCGCAGATATTCGGCAGGACCAGCGCCGCCGGCGTTCCGTGGGTCGGGATACTCTTCGCGTTCCTGTTCGGGCTGTTCTTCCTGCTGCCGTTCCCGAGCTGGCACTCGCTGGTAGGCCTGATCACCGCCGCGAGCGTGCTGATGTACGCGGGCGCGCCACTCGCCCTGGGCGCCTTCCGCGGGCAGGTGCCGGAGGCGGACCGGCCGTACCGCCTGCCGGGCGCCGCGGTGCTCGCCCCGGTCGCGTTCATCGTCGCCAACCTGCTCATCTACTGGTCGGGCTTCGAGGTGATCTGGAAGCTCGGCGTCGTGCTGGTGATCGGGTACGTGCTGATCGGCATCTCGATGGCGTCCGACAAGCAGCGGCCGCCGCTGGACTGGAAGTCAGCGCAATGGCTGCCGGTGTGGCTGATCGGCCTGGGCATCATCTCCTGGCTGGGCCAGTACAGCGGAGGCGCCGTTGCGGCGCCGGTCAACACCGGCACCATCCCGTTCTGGTGGGACATGGTCGTCGTCGCCGCGTTCAGCCTGGTCATCTACTACTGGGCGATGGCCACCAAGGTGCCCAAGGAGGAGATGCTCGACCTGGTCGGCAGGCAGGCTGCGCCAACTGCGCCGACGGCTGCCGGCTGAGGCCGGCCGCACTGACCGGTTCCGCCGAGCCACCCAGAGCCGGTCAGGCAGCTTGTGCCGGAGGCTCCGTCCCGGAAAACGCGGGATGGGGCCTCCGGGCTGTCACGGCCTGGCTCGCTGGTCATGGCCCGGCTCGGCGGCGCAGCGGCCAGTAGCGCAGCAGCACCCGGCCCTCGATCAGCCCTGGCGGCACCACGCCGAACATGCGGCTGTCCACAGCGCCGGCCCCCGGGTTGTCGGACTCCAGCCACCAGCCGTGCGCGTCGCGCCGCGTGGCGCGCTTGACGAGCAGCAGGTCCGGCCTGCCGGGGTGGCTGGCTATTACTACCTGACCGGGGCGGATCCGCGGCCGGCCGGGGCGGGCGCACCGGCGGACGAGCAGCCAGTCGCCAGGCAGCAGCGCGGGCGCCATGGACAGCTCAGCTACCGCGACTCGCCATAGCGGCCAGCGCATCGGGCCCTCCCTGATCGCGGTCCCCGCTACGGGGTACTGTCGGAATCCGGTATCCATGATCTGACATGAGAGAAGGAGATCAATGAGGCTGCTCGCACGTCTCCTCGAGCCGCGCGCCACCGCGCACGCTCACTGCGACCTTCCCTGCGGCGTCTACGACCCGGCCCAGGCCAGGATCGAGGCCGAGTCCGTCCGCGCCATCTGCGAGAAGTACCAGCAGAACGATGACCCCGAGTTCCGTGCCCGCGCGCTGCTGATCAAGGAGGAACGGTCTGACCTGGTCAAGCATCACCTGTGGGTGCTGTGGACCGACTACTTCAAGCCCCCGCACTTCGCGAGGTACCCGCAGTTGCACGAGCTGTTCAACGAGGCCACCAAGCTGGCCGGGGCGGGCGGCACGAAGGGCAGCACCGATGTGGCCACGGCCGACAAGCTGCTCGCCAAGATCGAGGACATCGGGAAAATCTTCTGGGAGACGAAGCAGGGCTGACCGGCCACGACCCGCTATCCTGCTTGCCGGTCTAGGGCCGCGCGGCCTCGGACTGCGCTCTCGGACTGCGCTCTCGGACTGCGCGGCCCTGACTGCGCGGCCCTGACTGCGCGGCCCTGACTGCGCGGCCCCACACTGCGCAGCCTCTGACCGCGCAGCCTCTGACCGCGCAGCCTCTGACCGCGCGGCCTCTGACCGTGCGGCCTCTGACCGTGCGGCGCCAGACCGCGCGGCGCTACACTGCGTGACCGGCCTCCGCGCTCTCGCCGCGCGCCGCGTCAGCGCATCGGCGCACTAACGGTAAGTTGCAGGCAGGAACCGGCGGCCGGCGTCAACACCGATGCTGGTCGGCGTCGTGGGAGGGCAGACGTGACCGAAGAGACGACCGCATCGGCGACCAGGCAGGCCGCCAGCGCCACGGCCCGTGCCGGAGATTCCGCTCCCGGCAGGAGCCACGCTGGCGGCGCCGGGCCGCCGGGCAGCGGCCGCGAGGCGCGTGACCAGGTAACTGTCTGCATGCCGGCCGAGGGCGCCTATCTGTCCGTGCTGCGCACCGCGACGGCCGGGCTGGCGGCGCGGCTGGACTTCACCCTGGACGAGATAGAGGACCTGCGCATCGCCGTGGACGAGGCCTGCGCCATGCTGCTCGGCCAGGCGGTGCCCGGGACCGGCCTGGAGTGCACTTTCACCCTCGGCCGGGACATG
>DATGVY010000354.1:0-17839 GCA_035299845.1 Streptosporangiaceae bacterium | reverse complement strand
GGTCTGAACTGAGGCCGCGGGATGCGGACGTGCCCTCACATGGGTGAGCTTGCGCGCCGGAGGCTTCACGGCCTGTCGGCCACAAAAGTTCCCCGGCCGGGGAATGTCTGCACGAGGCCCTCGCTGCGCAGGATGGCGAGTGCATGCCGGACGGTGCCCCTGCTGACTCCGTGCGTGCCCATGAGGTAGGCCTCTGAGGGCACCGGATCGCGGGGTGCAAGCTCTCCGCTCTCGATCGCGCGGCGCAAGATCCCCGCTAGCTGTTCGTACAGCGGGGTGGCGTCGAAACGATCTACGGTCATGCCGGTCAAGCTACCCACACGTAGCGCATAGGCCACCTGTCTGATACAGGTAGAACAGGTTAGACGTCTAGCCTGTACATTTGGATTATGACAACTGACTCAGAGGTGTTAGTGGATCTGCTGGAGCGCTACGGAGAGAGCTGGAGCATCGGCCACTGTGACGGGCCGGATGTGTGGACGGCGGTACGCCGGCCGACGCCGGCCGCCCTGCATGTCCTGGTGGCTTACTCGCTGCCGGAGCTGAGCGAGAAGCTGGCGAACGCGAACCGTGCTGGAAGCCAGGATGAGTAGCTGGTGGTCGGCCCCATCGTGGTTGTTCCATGATCGCGGAAATTAAGGGGTGGAACCCGCCGAAGTTTCCGTGATCATGGACAGGGAGCCGGGGAGCTCATCCGCGACCTTGACGACAGTCGCCTACCCGGCCGGCCCGGCCGGCACGCGGCTGATCCAGAATGCCAGGCCAAGATCAGGATCTGAATGCTCGCGGGCACCGGCGTCAGCCCACCCGGCAGGACGCTCACCATAGTGGTCAGCCAGCACCTCGCCGCTGATCATCGGCCCGTGCTCGGTCAGCGCGGCGGCAAGGTCGGTGTCCGCGGCCGCCCAGCGCAGCGCGATCCGGTCGCTGACGTCAAGGCCGTCGCCCTTGCGCGCGTCCTGCACGAGCCGCACGACCTCGCGGGCAAGTCCCTCGCGATGCAGCTCAGGCGTGATGGTGACCTCAAGCGCGACCGTCTCGCCGCCTTCTGACGCGACGGCCCAGCCGGACACCGGCGTCTGCGTGACGATGACGTCGTCCGGCTCCAGCGTCACTGGATCGCCGCTGACCAGGACCGATGCAGATCCGGCCGAGCGGAGCTCAGCAGCCAGCCAGGCCGCGTCGGCCGCCTCGATCGCCGCGGCGACCGCCGGGGTTGCCTTGCCGAAGCGCCGGCCAAGCGCACGGAAGCTTGGCTTCACGGCGAAGTCAACAAGTTCGTCGCCGACGCTGGCCAGCGTGTCGAGAACGCGGACGTTGAGCTCGTCGGCGACCTGGTCGCGCAGCTCATCCGGCAGGTCAGCGAAGCCGGCCGCGCCGACGAGCGCGCGCGCCAGCGGCTGGCGGATCCGCACCGCCGCCGACGAGCGGGCCGATCGGCCCAGCTCGACGAGCCGCCTGGCCAGCGCCATCTGAACCGAAAGGCGCTCGTCGATCAGGCCGGCGTCGGCAACCGGCCACGCAGCGAGATGCACGGAATCCGGTGCGCCCGCGGCGCGCAGCACCCGCCACACGTAGTCAGTCAGGAACGGGATCAGCGGCGCCATCAGCCGGGTCAGGGTTTCCACGCACTCATAGAGGGTGGTGAAGGCCGCGGCCCCGCCAGGGCTGCCTGGTCCCTCCCAGAACCGGCGCCGGGACCGCCGCACGTACCAGTTGGAAACGTCGTCGATGAACGCGGCGATCCGCCGTCCCGCCGCCGCGGAGTCGAACGCCTCCAGGTCAGCCGTGACGTCGCGCACCAGCGCGTGCAACTCGCTGAGCACCCACCGGTCAAGCACCGGCCGGCCGGCGACGGCTGGCGCCTCAGTCGTGCGTTCCGGATTCCAGGCATTTCCCTGCGCGGCGGCCGCATTCGCGTACAGCACGAGGAACGACGTGGTGTTCCAGTAGGTGAGCAGAACCTTGCGGACGATCTCCTCCAGCACGCCAGGCCCGATCTTGCGGGCTGCCCACGGCGAGCCGCTGGCGGCGAAGAACCAGCGCAGCGCGTCCGCTCCGTGCTTTTCCATCAGCGGGATCGGCTCGAGGACGTTGCCAAGGTGCTTGCTCATCTTCCGGCCGCGGTCATCGGCGAGCAGGCCAAGGCAGAGCACGTTCTCGTAGGCGGACCGGCCGAAGACCAGCGTGCCGACCGCCATCAGCGAGTAGAACCAGCCCCTGGTCTGGTCGAGCGCCTCGGCGATGAATTGCGCGGGATAGGCGCGCTCGAACTCGGCCATGTTCCGCAGCGGCGCGCCGAGCTGCGCGAACGGCATCGATCCCGAGTCATACCAGGCGTCGATGACCTCAGGAACCCGGCGCGCCTGGCCGCCGCACTTCGGGCAGGTGATCACCACGTCATCCACGAACGGCCGGTGCGGATCCAGGCCGGACAGGTCGCGGCCGGCTAGCTCGGACAGTTCGGCCAGCGAGCCTGCGCACGTGACGTGCTCGTCGGCGCACAGCCATAGCGGCAGCGGAGTCCCCCAGAAGCGGCTCCGCGACATCGCCCAGTCAACGTTGTTACGCAGCCACTCCCCGTACCGGCCATGCTTGATGGTCGGCGGCTGCCAGTTGGTCTTCTCGTTCTCTGCCAGCATCTCTTCCTTGACGGCCGTGGTGCGGATGTACCAGGAAGGCTGCGCGTAGTAAAGCAGCGGCGTGCCGCACCGCCAGCAGTGCGGGTAGCTGTGCTCATGCGGCTGCGATCGCAGCAGCAGGCCGCGCTCGGCCAGGTCGCTGGCCAGCACCGCGTCGGCGTCCTTGAAGAACATCCCGCCGACCAGCGGCACGTGCTCATCGAACGTGCCATCCGGCCGGATCGGGTTGACCACCGGCAGCCCGTGCGCCCTGCTGGTCTCCATGTCGTCCGCGCCGAATGCCGGCGCGAGGTGCACGAGGCCGGTTCCGTCCTCGGTGGTGACGAACGACCCCGTCACCACCCGGTGCGCATCCGGGATCAAGATCAGGCTGAACGGAGGCTGGTACGTCGATCCGGCCAGGTCGGCTCCGCGCAGGCGGGCGGCGATGTGCCAGCCCTCGCCCAGCACCCGGCCGAAAAGCGCTTCCGCGACTACTACCCGGTCACCGTCGGCCGACTTCCGCGCCACCACGTAGGTCTCATCCGGGTGGACGGCTACCGCGGTGTTGGAGACCAGCGTCCACGGCGTGGTGGTCCAGACCAGCAGGTCCGCGCCCTGGAGCTGGGGACTGACGCCGTCCGGCAGGGTCAGCAGCGGGAAGCGGACGGTCACCGACGGGTCGGTGACGACCTGGTAGACGTCCGGCTGGCCAAGCTCGTGGTCCGAAAGCGGGGTGCCGCACCTCGGGCAGTACGGGCTGATCCGGAAGTCCTTGACCAGCAGGCCCTTGTCGAAGATGACCTTGAGCGACCACCAGACGGACTCGATGTAGGAGGCATCCATGGTCCGGTAGGCACGCGAGGTATCGACCCAGTAGCCCATCCGGTCGGTCAGCACCTCGAACGCGTCGACGTGCCGCAGCACCGATTCGCGGCATCGCTCGTTGAACTCCCTGATGCCGTAGGCCTCGATGTCCTTCTTCCTCGCCAGGCCTAGTTCCTTCTCCACGGCCACCTCGACCGCCAGGCCATGGCAGTCCCAGCCTGCCCGGCGCGGCACATGGAACCCCTGCATGGTCTTGAAGCGGGGGAACGCGTCCTTGAAGACCCGCGCCTCGACGTGGTGCACGCCGGGCATGCCGTTCGCGGTCGGCGGGCCCTCGTAGAAGGTCCAGAGCGGGCCATCCGCTGTCTGGTCGAGAGAGCGCTGGAACACGTTCTCCCGCTGCCAGCCGGCCAGCACCGCATGCTCGATGGCCGGCAGGTCGACGACCGGGGGCAGCTCAGGGAAATGGCGCTGAGATCGGTCTGCGCTCGTCATGGAGTGGACGGCCTTCCGCGGATAAGCGCGCGAGCGGGGCACCAGTCAGCGGTCCCGCGGGCACGGCAGTTCGCGGAGGGACGAGGCACGCCGGCGGCGGCCCCGCGGTACCACCCTCCTTGGCCGCGAGCCTGACGCCTTCCGGCGCCGTCCCTCGGCCCTCTCGTTGGGCTCCTGCTGCCGGTTCTACTTGGCGATGGCCCGGGCGGCGGCCTGCCGCCCAGGTATCCGTCCCGCGTGGCGGGCGCCGTTCTTCCGGCGGCTCCGGGGTGATCTGGTCCGCTGTGCGTCGCCCCCGGGCTCGCACCAATCCCGGGTCGCTCCTGGCCGCCACAGCGGCAGCTGTCCCCATCAGCGCCGTGCAGGATCCCAGGATAGCCGATGGGCACTCGCGCTTCTCCGCGGCGATGGCGTGTGTTTGCAGTACGGCCCGGTCACCACTTATCCTCCGGTGACTGCCCGCAAATCAAGATCGTAAATGGCTGGGCTGAGGAGGCCGGAGATGGCGGCTGCTGTGCGTTCAGGTGCCGCCGCACTTCCTGTGCGGCAGGGGGAGCGGCGCTGGACCGAGGCCGAGCTGGCCAGAGTGCGGGATACGCTGGCCGCCGAGGTCGCGGAGCTGCGCGTCGAGATCGACAAGGCGGAGTCGGATATCGCCGACAGGCTCAGGGACGCGGTCGGCGATGCGGGCGATGATCAGGCGGACGCCGGCGCGAAGACATTCGAGCGGGAACAGGAGATCGCGCTCACCCACAACGCCCGCGAACTGCTGGCGCAAAGCGAGCGGGCGCTGTCCAGGATCGATGCGGGCAGCTACGGCACCTGCGAGTCCTGCGGCGAGCCGATCGGGAAGGCGCGGTTGCAGGCCTTTCCGCGGGCAACCTTGTGCGTGGCATGCAAGCAGCGCGAGGAACGCCGCTGACCGGCGCGGCGGTCACCAAGGGACCGCCGCGCCGGGTCCGGGTGCTGCTCGCCGTCGCCGCAACTGTGCTGGCCGCTGACATCGTCACTAAGGTGATCGTGGTCGCCACGCTGTCGGCCCGGCCGCCGCTGCGGCTGCTCGGCGGGCTGGTGACGCTCCGGGTTGACCGCAATCCCGGTGCCGCGTTCAGCATCGGCCCCTCGATGACCCTGGTGTTCTCCGCCATCGCCGTCAGCGTGATCGTCTTTATCCTGCGCACATCGCGCCGGATCCGCAGCGTGCCCTGGGCCGTGACGCTCGGCCTGCTGCTCGGCGGGGCCACCGGGAACCTCGCGGACCGGCTGCTGCGCTTCCCCGGGCCGCTGCGCGGCTACGTCGTGGACTGGATCCAGCTGCCGCACTGGCCGGTGTTCAACGTGGCCGACTCGGCGATCGTCTGCGGCGGGATTCTCGCCGTCCTGCTGGCCGGACGCGGGCTGCGGATCGACGGGACGGTGCCGCAGCGTCGATCCGGCGGATCAGACGGCAGCACGTGACGCAGGCGGGCCAGCGCCAGGTGCCGGTGCCTGACGGGCTGGACGGCGAGCGCCTGGACGCCGCACTCGCGCGCATGTTCGGCCTGTCCAGGGCCAGGGCAGCCGAGCTGATCGCCGACGGCGCGGTCCTCATCGGCGGCGCAGCGGCGGTGAAGTCGGATCGCGTCGCCGCGGGTGAGTGGCTGGACGTGACGCTACCGCCGCCGGTGGCGGAGCGGCCGCGGGCAGAGCCCGTTCCCGGCCTGACCGTGGTGTATGAGGATGCCGACATCCTGGTGGTGGACAAGCCCCCTGGCGTCGCTGCGCATCCGACCCCGGGCTGGACCGGGCCAACGGTCCTGCAGGGGCTGCTGGCAGCTGGCCATTCGCTGGCCACCAGCGGTGCCGCCGAGCGCCAGGGCATCGTGCACCGGCTGGACGCGAACACCTCAGGGCTCATGGTGCTCGCCAAGAGCGAGCCTGCCTACAGCGCGCTGAAGCGCGCATTCGCCGGCCGCGAGGTGGACAAGCGCTACCACGCGCTCGTGCAGGGGCACCCGGATCCGCTGCGCGGCACCATCGATGCCCCGATCGGCAGGCACCCGTCCGGCGACGGCAGGTTCGCCGTCATCGCCGGGGGCCGGCCGTCGGTCACGCACTACGACCTGCTGGAGGCGTTCCGGGCGGCCAGCCTCGTCGAGGTCATCCTGGAAACCGGCCGCACCCATCAGATCCGGGTGCACATGGCCGCGATCAGGCATCCCTGCGCGGGGGACCGGCTGTACGGGGCGGACCCGGTGCTCGCCGCGCAGCTCGGCCTGACCAGGCAGTGGCTGCATGCGGTGCGGCTCGGCTTCGCCCATCCGGCCGGCGGCCGCGCGATGGAGTTCACCAGCGCCTATTCCGCCGACCTGGCCAGCGCACTCGCGGTCCTCAGCGCCGGGAGCTGACCCACCGCACGGCCGCGAGCTGGCCAGCTGACCCGCGGCACCGCCGCGAGCTGGCCAGCTCTGCAGCGGACAGGCAAAGCCGGGCTGAAGGATGTCTGAACGACCCGCCGGCGGGTCCGCGCCGGCCGCCAGGTTCCGGGCGATAGGGTCGGAAGCACCGGACCGGCGCGACTGCCGGCGGCAAGGCCCGGCACCCGGCGGGCCCCCGCTGGCGCAGTAGCCCGGTCACTTCCCAGGATCAGGAATTAAGCGTGCCCGCAGCGCGCCGGCAGCCATTCCGGCTGGTCAGCGCGTCGGGCGGACGGCAGCATGCCTGAAGGAGGCGGTACTTCATGGCGGCAGCCCCGTCCGGACGTCCGGCGGCAGGCGGCGACTCCTTTGTGCACCTGCACGTGCACACCGAATACTCCATGCTGGACGGGGCAGCGCGCCTGGCGGACCTGTTCGCCGAGTGCCAGCGGACCGGCATGCCGGCCATCGCGATGACCGATCACGGCAACGTCTACGGCGCCTACGACTTCTGGTCAAAGGCCAAGGCTGCCGGGATCAAGCCGATCATCGGCACCGAGGCGTACGTGGCGCCCGAGCACCGCGGGTTCAAGCAGCCGGTCCGCTGGGGCGACCCCAGTCAGAAGGACGACGACGTCTCCGGGGCCGGCGCTTATACGCACCTGACGCTGCTGGCCGAGACCACCGAGGGCATGCACAATCTTTTCCGGCTGTCCTCGCTGGCCTCCCTGGAGGGCTACTTCCGCAAGCCGCGGATGGACCGCGAGCTGCTTTCCCGGTATGCCAAGGGGATCATCGCGACCACCGGCTGCCCCAGCGGCGAGGTGCAGACCAGGCTCCGCCTCGGCCAGTACGACCAGGCCGTGGCGGCGGCCGCGGCCTACCGCGACATCTTCGGCGCTGGCAACTTCTTCGTGGAGATCATGGACCACGGGCTGGGCCTGGAACAGCGCGCCAGGGACGGCCTGAAGGGGATCGCCGCCGACCTGGCGCTGCCCTTCGTCGTGACCAACGACTCGCACTACACCCGGCCGGAGGACGCCAGGGCACACGAGGTCCTGCTCTGCGTGCAGACCGGCACCAACCTGGCTGACCCTGGCAGGCTCAGGTTCGACGGCACCGGTTATTACGTGAAGACCCCGGAGGAAATGCGGGCCGTCAGCACGGCGGAGGAATGGCAGTCCGGCTGCGATTCGACCCTGCTCATCGCGGAGCGGGCCGATATCAGCTTCGCCAAGTCGAACCTGATGCCCCGCTTCCCGCTGCCGGCCGGCGAGACCGAGCAGAGCTGGCTGCGCAAGGAAGTCTGGGCCGGGATGGACCGGCGCTACCCGGACGGCTACGACGAGCAGCGCCGCAAGCAGGCCGAGTACGAAATCGGCGTCATCGAGCAGATGGGCTTCTGCTCCTACTTCCTCGTCGTCGCCGACTTCATCACGTGGGCGAAGCGCAACGGCATCAGGGTCGGGCCCGGCCGCGGCTCCGGCGCGGGCTCGATCGTGGCGTACTCGCTCGGCATCACCGACCTCGATCCGATCTACCACGGCCTGGTGTTCGAGCGCTTCCTCAATCTCGATCGCGTGACCATGCCGGACTTCGACATCGACTTCGACGAGCGCAGGCGCGGTGACGTCATCCGGTACGTCACCGAGCGGTACGGCGACGACAGGGTCGCGCAGATCATCACCTACGGCACGATCAAGGCCAAGGCCGCCGTCAAGGACTCCGCCCGGGTGCTCGGCTTCCCTTACGCGCTCGGCGACCGGATCACCAAGGCGTTCCCGCCCGCCGTGATGGGCAAGGACATCCCGCTGTCCGGGATCTTCGACCCCGACCACCAGCGGCACGGCGAGGCCGGCGAGCTCCGGGCGCTGTACGAGGCCGAAGCCGAGGTCCGCCAGGTCATCGACACGGCGCGCGGCCTGGAGGGCCTGATCCGCCAGGCCGGCGTGCACGCGGCCGGGGTGATCATGAGCAGCGAGCCGCTGCTCGATCACATCCCGGTGTGGAAGCGCGAGGCCGACGGCGCGATCATCACTCAGTTCGACTACCCGGCATGTGAGGACATCGGCCTGCTCAAGATGGACTTCCTCGGCCTGCGGAACCTCACCGTGCTGGAGGACGCGGTCGCCGGGATCGCCGCCAACCGGGGCGAGCGGATCGACCTGGACACGCTGCCGCTGGACGACAAGCCCACTTACGAGCTGCTGGCCCGCGGCGACACCCTCGGCGTGTTCCAGCTCGACGGCAGCCCGATGCGGGCGCTGCTGCGGGCTATGCGCGCCGACAAGTTCGGCGACATCGCCGCGGTCATCGCCCTGTACCGGCCGGGCCCGATGGCCAGCGCGCCCGTCTACGCGGACCGCAAGACCGGCCGCAAGCCGGTGATCCCGATCCACCCGGAGCTGGCCGCGCCGCTGCAGGACATCCTCGGCGACACCTACGGGCTGATGGTCTACCAGGAGCACGTCATGGCCACCGCCATCGCGCTGGCCGGCTACACGCCGGGTAAGGCGGACCTGCTCCGCTGGGCCATGGGCAAGAAGAAGAAGGAGATCCTGGACCGCGAGTACACCTCATTCTCGGCTGGCATGCGGGACAACGGGTACTCCGACGACGCGATCAAGACGATCTGGGACACCCTGGTCCCGTTCTCCGGCTACGCCTTCAACAAGGCGCATGCCGCCGGATACGCGCTGATCTCCTACTGGACCGCCTACCTGAAGGCCAACTTCCCCGCCGAGTACATGGCGGGCCTGCTGACGTCGGTGGCCGGCGACAAGGACAAGTCAGCCCTCTACCTGAACGAGTGCCGCCGGATGGGCATCAAGGTGCTGCCGCCGGACGTAAACGCCTCGGCAGCCACCTTCACTCCGGTCGGCCAGGACATCAGGTTCGGCATGGCCGCCGTGCGCAATGTCGGCACCGCCGTGGTGGACGCGATCGTGGCGGCGCGCACGTCCAAGGGCGCCTTTGCCAGCTTTGCCGAGTTCCTGCGCAAGGTGCCGGTGAACGTCTGCAACAAGCGGGTGATCGAGTCGCTGATCAAGGCCGGCGCCTTCGATTCCTTCGGCAGCCCGCGCAAGGGCCTGGTGCTCATCCACGAGCTGGCCATTGACACGGTGATCGACGTCAAGCGCAACGAGGCCATCGGGCAGGACTCGCTCTTCGGCGAGGATACCGAGACCGCCGCGACCTTTGACGTGCCGGTGCCGGACGGCGAGTGGGAGAAGCCCGCGCTACTCGGCTTCGAGCGCGAGATGCTCGGGCTCTACGTCTCCGACCACCCGCTGCTCGGCCTGGAGCACATCTTGGCGGCGGCCACCGACTGCTCGGTGGCCCAGCTGGTCGGGTCGGCGATAGAGGAGCCTGAACGCGGTTCCCGGGGCGAGCGCGGCGACGGGCAGCTGGTCACCGTCGGGGGAATTCTCTCCGGCGTGCAGCGGAAGGTGACGAAGCAGGGCAGCCCGTGGGCGGCGGCCACGCTCGAGGACCTGGAAGGCGCGATCGAGGTACTGTTCTTCCCCTCGACCTACCAGGCCGCGCTGACCATGATCATCGAAGATGCGATCGTGGTGGTGAAGGGGCGGCTGGACCGCCGGGAGGACGTGCCCAAGCTGGTCGCGATGGAGGTGAGTGTCCCCGAGCTGCCCACCGGGGAGGAAGGCCCTTTCGTGGTGTCGATCATGGAAGCCCGGTGCGTGCCGCCCGTGGTGGAGCGCCTCAAGGAGGTGCTGCGGACCCACCCTGGCCACGTCGAGGTGCACCTGCGCATGCTGAGCGGCAATCGCACGAAGGTGATCCGGCTGGATGACAAGCTGCGGGTGAAGCCGTCCCCGTCGCTGCTCGCTGACCTCAAGCAGCTACTCGGGCCGGGCTGCGTGGGCTGACCAAGATTCGGCCAAACGGGCCGGGAAGCCATGTCCTGTACCCTTCTGCGGAGAATGGCGGATATCAGCGAACTCCCTTTCTCCTCCCGTCCCGGCGGCGATCCTGCGCCTGCTGCCCGGAGAGCCGGCGCTGGCGGGCAGGCGCTCGCGGCCGCTGGCGTGTTCGCCGCCATCGTCGCGGGCAGCGCAGTCACCGGCCTGCTCGCCGGGCTCGCCTGGACCGCGGTGGCACCGCACGCGCTGCTGGTCAGCACGGGTGGCGGCGGCGCGAATATCGTCAACCCGGAAACCACCGCGTTCATCGTCGCGGACGGCTGGTTCGCCGTGCTCTGCGCGCTCGGCGGGGCGGCGTGCGGGCTGCTCGGCTGGGCGCTCGCGGTGCGCAGGCATGGGGTGGTGGCCGTGCTCGGCCTGCTGGGCGGCGGAGTGGCGGCCGCGCTGGTGGCGCAGTGGGCCGGCCAGCGGGCCGGCCAGGCTGCCTTCATTCACCAGCTTGCGGTCAGCAGGCCGGGTGCGCTGCTGCGGGCGCCGGTTGCGCTGGGAGCGCACGGTGCCATCGCGTTCTGGCCGTTGGCTGCCGGGCTTGTCGTCGGCAGCATCGAGCTCGCCCTCCTGCTGCGTGACCGGCGCCCGGCCGGGGGGGCCGCCCGTGCCGGGCGGCCGGCGCTGGCCCGCGCCGAGGCTACCCGGCCGGAACGGGCCGATGGCTGGTGATGGTGACCCGCCCGGCTCCGGGCGCTCGCTGCCTCATCCGCGCGGCATGATCAGCTGGCCGCCATGGCGGCGCCGACGATGCCGGCGTCGTTGTGCATCGCGGCAGGCACCACGGGCGCGGTCAGCCCGGTCAGCAGCGGCAGGAACTTGTCGGACTTCCTGCTGATCCCGCCGCCGATGATGAAGAGGCCGGGCGAGAGGAGCGCCTCCATGTGCTCCAGGTACTCATCCACCCGCCCGGCCCACACTCCCCAGCTCAGGTCATGCAGTTCCTTGGCATGCTCGGATGCTCGTTTCTCGGCGTCCTTGCCGCGGATCTCGATGTGGCCGAACTCTGTGTTCGGTACCAGCAGCCCGTCGATGAACAGCGCGCTGCCGATGCCAGTACCGAAGGTGAGCATCAGCACTGTCCCGCGGTGGCCCGCGCCCGCGCCGAACTTCATCTCGGCGAGGCCCGCGGCATCGGCATCGTTGATCATGTTGACCTGCAGGCCGGTGGCCTTGCCGAAGAGGGCCCTGGCGGCCAGCCCGATCCAGGCCGGGTCGAGGTTGGCCGCCGTCCTCGTGATCCCGTCGGTGATCACGCCGGGGAAGGCGATGCCGACCGGGCCCTTCCAGCCGAAGCCGGTCACGAGCTCTCGCACGATGGCGGCGAGTGCGTCGGGCTCGGCGGGCTGCGGGGTGGCCAGCTTGACGCGCCCGGCCACCAGCATTCCCGTCGTCATGTCCACCGGGGCAGCCTTGATGCCCGTCCCGCCAATGTCGACGCCAAGTATCTGCACCGCGGAGCCTCCTCATCGCGTCCCGGCCGGTGTACCCGCCGGATGACAGCGTAGGCGCACCGCGCGCCCGGCGCTGGCCGGCCGGCCGCGGCGTCCCGCTGGCGGCGCGGCATGGTGCCGTCGGCGCTGCCGGTGCCCGCCATAGTGGTGCCCGCCATGGTGCCCGCGGCAGGAGCTGGTCACAGGCGCCAGTGGGCAGCGCTGAGGGCGCGCACGTCCGCCTCGCTGCCGTCCAGCCTGACCCGCGCCGCCGCCGTCCGGCCGAGTGCCCACATGGTGAGCTCAGCGGGCGTCCCGGTAACGGTGACGACAGGCGTCCTGGCGTTGGCGGTCAGCCGGATGCTCGGCGTGCCCGACCGGGCAGGCAACGGCTCGTCCGACCTGGCCAGCTCGACTCCGACCGGCGCCTTCCGCATTATCATCCTGGCCAGCCTGAGGCGCTGCCACAGCACCCCGGACTGGTCTTTGCCGATCTCACGTGGCTCCCAGCCGGGCTGCGCCCGCCGCACGTCCTCGTGATGCACGAAGAACTCCACGAAGTTGGCCCGGTCGTCCACGCCGGGGATACCGAAGACCGACAGCCGCGGCGGCCCGTTCCTGATGGTCTCGACCAGCCGTGGGTAGGGCGTACGCCCGGCCAGCTTGCGCTGCACCCGCCGGGTGTAGCGGGCCAGCGGCCCGCCGAGGATGCCCGCGCCCGCGTCCATGCGGTGCTCCCTGAGCACCAGGTGGGCAGCGAGATCGAGGGTTGCCCAGCCCTCGCACAGCGTCGGCGCGGCAGGGCCGGTTTCGTCCAGTAGCGCACACAGCGCGAAACGCTCATCCCGGGCAAAGCTCATCCGGTGATCGTAGGTCACCCTCCGGCGCTATGGCACGCCGCGCGCCGGCGCGGCGGCGCGGGGCACGCGGCGGCGGGCCCGGCTCGCGCCCGGACCGCGTGCCCTCTCCCTGGTCCCTGCGGCGGCCTGCTACCTGAGGTGAAGATACGGTGCCGGTAGCAGCTGCCGTTTCTCCGCCGCCACCAGCGGCCACGGCACGGCGAGGGGAGGGCCGATGGGCGCACCAGCCACCCCGCGCCTCCCGCGCCAGTCCGCGCGCCGGGAGATGGTGCTCGTGCTCCTGCTCGGCGTGGCCGGCGCCGGCCTGGTCTTCCTGGCCGTCCGGCCGGGCTGGGCGCACGTGCGGACGGCGGCGCCGCGGCCGCTGCCCGGCAGCGATGTCGCCGTTACCGGCCAGGACCTGGTGCCGGCCGCCGCGGCGCTGGCGGTAGCGGCGCTGGCCAGCCTGGCGGCCGTGCTGGCGACCCGCGGGCCAGCCCGCCGGCTGGCCGGGCTGGTCCTGGCCGGCTTCGGCGTGGCCATTGCCGTGGCCGTGAGCCTGCACGTGACCGCGGCGAACGCGATCGCCGCGGTAGCGGGCGCCGGGTCGCCGGGCACGGCAGGCGCGGGCACGGCGGGTTCGGTCACGGACGGCGGCGCGCACGGCGGCGGCGCACCGCTCATCGCCGGATTCCCGGCGCACGTGGCAATGACGAGCCTCCCGTGGCGCGCGCTGGCGCTGGCCGGTGCCGCGATGGTCATAACCGCGGGCCTGCTGGTGACGTGGCGGGCGGTGAGCTGGCCGGTCATGTCCGGCCGGTTCGACCCGCCGGAACGGGCCAGGCGGCGGCCGGCACCGCCGGCCGGGCACCCGGTGTCGGCCGGGCGCCCTGAGTCGGCCGGGCGCCCTGGGCCGGCCGCCGGAGACACCGCCACCATCTGGGAGTCGCTCAGCCGCGGCGAGGACCCCACCGACGGCGGCCCAGGTTAACGACGTGGTGCGCAATAGGCGTTCTGGGCATGCTCACGCAGACTCGTTGTCAAGCGGCGAGCGCGTGACCAGCATGAACCTGCGCGTCAAGATCGCCAATCGTTATTGTGCACCAAGTTGTAAGCTCAGGGTCATGGTCCCGGGGACCGGCCGGAGATCGTGGAGGTGAGCAGCTTGCGCCGATGGCAGCGCGGAGCAGGCCACGGGCCAACGCGGGCCGATCGGGCCGGTGCCGGCCCTGATCCGCAGCGTCAGCTTGTCGGGCTTGTGACGAGGCTGGTTGTGGCGCAGACCGGGCTGGCTGCTGCGATCGGGCTGCTGTACAGCCGCCGTCACCTGCCGTCGATCCTCATCACGCTCATGCTGGTCGCGGCGCTGTGGGGGCTTGCCCTGGTCGTGCGGTCCGGAACCCAGGCTGCGTGGATCTTCGCGATCGGCTTCGAGACCGCCTTCATCCTCTTCGGCCTGTTCCGGTTCTTCACCTCCCGGTACCTCGGCGGCACGCTTTTCGCCATCATCGCCTTCGTCGCGTTGCTCCATCCGGCTGTCGCGCGTGCCTTCAACGGTCCTGCCCGGCGCGCCCGGCCGGGCCACGGGCAGGCCGGCCTGGCGGAGACTGCTGACGGAGCGCTCTGAGCCCGCGCCGCAGGCTGCCTGCCAGGGGGCAGGTGGGGCGCTCGCAACGCGATCGGTACGATCGGGGACGCCAGGCATCCCAGCCGGAGGGGGCAGTAGAACCGCGTGAGCGTGCTCGACGAGATCCTCGACGGAGTCCGCGCCGACCTCATAACGCGCCAGCGGCAGGTGCCGCTGGAGCGACTGAAAGAGGCGGCATGCAAGGCGGCGTCGGCACGGGACGTCCTGGCCGCGCTCAGCGGTGACGACGTTGCGGTGATCGCCGAGGTCAAGCGGGCCAGCCCGTCCAAGGGCGCGATGGCAGCGATCGCCGACCCGGCGGCGCTCGCGATGGACTACGAGGCCGGCGGCGCGCGCGTGATCAGCGTGCTCACCGAGCCGCGCAGGTTCGGCGGCAGCCTGGAGGATCTCGCCGCCGTCCGGGAGGCCGTCCGGGTGCCGCTGCTCCGCAAGGACTTCGTCGTCAGCTCCTACCAGCTCTGGGAGGCCCGGGCGCACGGTGCCGACATGGTGCTGCTCATCGTGGCCGCGCTTGAGCAGAACGCGCTGGTGTCCCTGGTGGAGCGGGCGGAGTCGATCGGCCTGGTCCCGCTGGTGGAGGTGCACACCGGCGGCGAGCTTGACCGGGCCGTGGAGGCGGGCGCGAAGATCATCGGGGTGAATGCCAGGAACCTGGCCACGCTTGAGGTTGACCGGGGGGTCTTCGGGCAGCTTGCCCCGCGGATCCCCGACGGCGTCATCAAGATCGCGGAGTCAGGCATTCGCGGGCCGCACGACCTGCTGGCCTACGCCGCATCCGGAGCCGACGCCGTACTCGTCGGCGAGAGCCTGGTGACCGGCCGCGATCCGAGGTCGGCGGTTGCCGATCTCGTGACGGCCGGCTCCCACCCGGCGCTGCGCGGTGACCGCGAATGAGCACGCCGGGCGCCGTGTCGTCGCCGGCCTGGCCGGGTCCGCGAGCCGGGGCAGCGGGACCAGGGCCACCGCCGGAGGTTCCCGACGCGTCCGGGCATTTCGGTCCCTACGGCGGGCGCCTTGCCCCCGAGGCGCTGATGGCGGCGCTGGACGAGCTCACCGCCGCCTACCTCGCGGCCAGGGCCGATCCGGGATTCCAGGCCGACCTCGCGGCGCTGCTCCGCGACTATGCAGGCCGGCCGACGCTGCTGACCGAGGTGCCGCGGTTCGCCGCTGAGGCAGGCGGCTGCCGGATCTTCCTGAAGCGCGAGGACCTTACCCACACGGGCTCTCACAAGATCAACAACGTGCTCGGTCAGGCGCTGCTGACCAGCCGGATGGGCAAGACCAGGATCATTGCCGAGACGGGAGCGGGCCAGCACGGCGTCGCCACGGCGACCGCGTGCGCGCTGCTTGGCCTGGACTGCGTCGTCTACATGGGCGAGGAGGACACCCGGCGGCAGTCGCTGAATGTCGCCAGGATGCGGATGCTCGGGGCCGAGGTGGTGCCGGTGACGATCGGCAGCCGGACGCTCAAGGACGCGATCAACGAGGCCTTCCGCGACTGGGTCGCCACGGTTGGCAGTACCCACTACTGCATCGGCTCGGTGATGGGCCCGCACCCGTTCCCGATGATGGTCAGGGATTTCCAGCGGGTCATCGGACTAGAGGCGCGAGCCCAGGTGATCAGCGCCGCCGGCCGGCTTCCCGACGCCGTGATCGCCTGCGTCGGCGGCGGCTCCAACGCCATCGGCGTCTTTCATGCGTTCATCCCGGACGAGGCAGTGCGGCTGGTCGGCTGCGAGGCCGGCGGTGACGGTCTGGAGACCGGCCGGCACGCGGCGACGCTGGCCGGCGGTTCCGCGGGCGTGATTCACGGCATGCGCACCTACCTGCTGCAGGACTCAGACGGGCAGACCAGCGAGACCCACTCCATATCCGCTGGCCTGGACTACCCCGGGGTCGGCCCCGAGCACTCCTGGCTGCGCGACACCGGGCGGGCGAGCTACCGCCCGGTCACCGATGCCGAGGCGATGCAGGCGTTCGCTGCGCTCTGCCGGACTGAGGGGATCATCCCGGCTATCGAGTCGGCGCACGCGCTGGCCGGCGCACTGCAGCTGGGCAGGGAGCTTGGCCCCGGCGCCGTGCTGCTGGTGAATCTGTCCGGGCGCGGCGACAAGGACATGGACATCGCGGCCCGCTGGTTCGGCTACGCCGTCCAGCCCGCCGGGGCAGGCCAGCCCGCCGGGGCAGGCCAGCTCGCCGGGGCAGGCCAGGCCGCCGGGGCAGGCCAGGCCGCCGGGGCACGCCCGGCGGGCGGCGCGGATCAGGACGGTCATGGCGGCGCGTCCGGAGAGCCTGGCCGGTGAGCGCGGTCAGCGTCGCGTTCGAGAAGGCGGCCGCGGAGAACCGGGCCGCGCTGGTGGGGTACCTTCCGGCCGGCTTCCCCACGACCGGCGGCGCGATCGAGGCCGCCCTGGCGATCGCCGCCGCGGGAGCGGACGTCATCGAGATCGGGCTGCCGTACTCCGATCCGCTGATGGACGGCCCGGTGATCCAGGAAGCCGTGCACCGGGCGCTGACCGGCGGCGTTCGCGTGACCGATGTGCTGCGGACCGTCGAGGCGGTGGCCGAGTGCGGCGTGCCGGTGCTCGTGATGACCTACTGGAACCCGGTCGATCACTACGGCGTGCGGGCCTTCGCGCGGGATCTCGCCAGCGCAGGGGGCTGCGGCATGATCACTCCCGACCTGACCCCGGAGGAGGCCCAGCCATGGCTGCAGGCGGCTGCCGAGCAGCAACTGGACCCGGTCTTCCTGGTCGCGCCAAGCTCGTCTGACGAGCGGCTTAGGCTGATCACGAGCGTCTGCCGGGGTTTCGTCTACGCTGCGTCGCTGATGGGCACGACCGGCGCCAGGGAGAGCGTGGGAAGCGAGGCCGCCGGGCTCGTCCGGCGGGTCCGCGCCTGCACTGACCTGCCGGTTGCCGTCGGCCTCGGGGTGCGGGACCGCGCTCAGGCGGCGGAAGTGGCCGGCTTCGCGGACGGGGTGATCGTCGGGTCCGCGTTCGTCGCCCGCATGCTCGCTGCCGCCGACCAGGCTGCCGCCATCACCAAGATCCGTGACCTGGCTGCCGACCTTGCCGCCGGGGTGCGCAGCCGGCCGGCGCGAGGGGGCTGATCTTCTCGGCGCGCGTAATCCCAGGTATTCTCTTAGCGCATCGACCGGCCGATTCTGGGCGTCGATGAGCCAGCGGGGCAGCTGATCCGCGGGCAGGGCCGACGTCGTCCCAACCCCATTTTCCGTACATGATGGCGGATGAGACGACAGGAGTACGGATGGCGCCTGCTGGAACCCCGTTGACCGAGGGACTCTATGACCGCCGCTACGAGCACGATGCCTGCGGCGTTGGTTTTGTCGCCGACCTGTCAGGCCGCCGCGGTCACGGCGTCGTGACCAGCGCGCTCACCGTCCTGCGCAACCTCGAGCACCGGGGCGCGAAGGGCAGCGACCCCGATACCGGGGACGGGGCCGGCATCCTGACCCAGATCCCGGACGGATTCTTTCGCGCCGTCTGCGGCTTTCCGCTGCCGGAGCCTGGCGCTTACGCGGCCGGGATGGTCTTCTTCCCTGGCCGCGGTGAGGATGACGGCAGCGACCGCGCGGGGGCTGGCGGCAGCGACCACGCCGAGGCTGACGCCCGCGCGGAGGCTAT
>DATGVY010000353.1:0-2244 GCA_035299845.1 Streptosporangiaceae bacterium | reverse complement strand
GTCCGGAGGCGACGGCGCTGGCGAGCGTGTCGTAGTCGCGTTCGTTCTGGTCGGCGTAGGCGCGGGCGAAGTCAGTAATTGCCCGGTCGAAGATGTCCGAGCCGCCGAGGTAGGCCGCGATGGCGATCCGGTCTCCGGAGCGGGCATGTGCCCGGGCCAGCGTCCAGCCGCACAGCTCCCCGTACGGCCGCATGTCGCGCGGCGTGAGGTCGTCGATGTCGAGGGAGAATTTCCAGTCCCGCAGCTGGCGGACGTAGAAGTCGTTCACCTGCCCGTCGGGCGCCTTGGTTTGCTGCCAGCCCAGGAAGATGTCGCTGGATGCCTGCATCAGCCGCTGGCCGGCGACGACCCGCTGGCCCTGGTTGGCGTACTTGCTGGCGCCCGCGAAGGCACTGAGAACGGACGCCTGCGCCTCCTTCGCCTGCAGGAACAGCGGGTCGGATTCGTCACTGCCGAGCATCAGGATGATCCAGCAGCGCGTTCCCACGCTGCCGACCCCGACGACCTTATGGGCCATGTCCGCGACCTGGAACTGCCCGAGCAGGAACCGGCGATCGGTTTCCAGCGTGCGCCGGTATTTCGCGATGAGGTCGGTCAGCTGTGCTTCGGTTTCGCTGCGGTCCATCTGCCCGGGAAGCAGGTCAGCTATCGGCACGATCAAGGGCGGGTCGGCGTTGATCCGGGGCACGCCATCCACCAGATGGGTCAGCTTCCCGAGTTCCTGCAGATTGTCCCTGGTTCGCGCGGTGGCCAGGGCCTTGGCTACCGCCTTTCGCTGCCGCGCGCGCAGCTGGGACTCATACTGGGCCCGCACCTCGTCCAGGTCCGCGGCTGCATACCAGACTCCCAGGTCGCTCATCCCGGCGAAGCGGCGCATCGCCTGCCGGTACCGCCCGGCCATGGCCATCACGATCCCGGACCGCTGCTTACCGGAGAACCCGTTGTCGCGCGCCGCCACTTCCAGGCTGGCGGCCAGCCGCTTGACATCCCACTCCCACGGGCCGGGCAGCGTCTCGTCGAAGTCGTTGACGTCGAAGACCAGGCGGCGCTCGGGCGAGGCGAAGATCCCGAAGTTGGACAGGTGCGCGTCGCCGCATGCCTGCACGGCCAGCCCGGATGCGGGCGTCGCGGCCAGGTCGCTGGCCATCGGCAGCGCGGCACCGCGGAAATAGCTGAACGCGGACACCAGCATCCGGCCATACCGGACCGGGACCAGCTCCGGCACCCGCGACGCCGCCTGCCGTTCAAGGAGGTCTACCGGGTCGGGCCGGTCCGCAGCCGGGTCGAACATGGCATGGCTGTCGCGCGGCGCCGTGGCGCGGGCCGCCCGGCCGCGCGCGGCACGTTCGGCCCTGGTCAGCCGCGCCAGGGCCGGCTCGAGCTGGTACCGCTGCACGTCAGGCACGGGGCGTGCCGCGCTCGACCGGCGGGAAGCGGGCCATCTCCTCAAGATCGGCCAGGTCCCTATGGTTGCGGATGTAGCGCCGCGAGGCGTCGTAGGTGGGGGTGAAGTCCCACGGAGTCTGGGCGCCGGTGCCGAGCGCCTTGCTGACAGCAAGCCGCCGCTGCTGGCTCTGCCGGACCTCACGGTCCAGCGTCACGAGGTCCCAGCGTGCGGCGATCTCCCGCCGGAATTCCCCGACCAGCCCGGCCGACGCCAGATCGCCGACCAGGTTGGCTCGCTCGTGCGGGTCGGACGCAAGGTCGAAGAGCTGGTCCGGGTCGGCCGGCGAGTGGATGAACTTATGCCGGCCCCGGCGGATCATCACGATCGGCGCGATCGCGCCCTCGGCGAGGTATTCCGCCACGACCTCATCGTGGTCCGGGGCACCCGATAGGTGCGGCAGCAGGCTCCGGCCGTCGAGCGGGCCGACCACGCCCGGCATGTCGCCGTCGTGGGCCAGGCCGACTAGCGTCGGCAGCAGGTCCATCGTCGACACCGCGGTCGGCACCCTCCCGGGCGGGAAGAGCGCAGGCGCACGGACGACGAGGGGCACCCGCGCCGCGCCCTCGTAGAAGCTCATCTTGTACCAGGCTCCGCGCTCACCGAGCATCTCGCCGTGGTCACTGGTGACGATGATGACCGTGTCGTCGAGCCGGCCCGTCTCGCGCAGCAGGCCGATCAGAGCGGACGTGTGGTCGTCGACGTAGGAGATCGCGCCGTAATAGGCCCGCCGGGCCGCCCGCACGTGATCCTCGGTGATCGCCGCGCCGTTCATCGCGCAGACCTCACGGAGCCGGAGC
>DATGVY010000352.1:0-8283 GCA_035299845.1 Streptosporangiaceae bacterium | reverse complement strand
CGAACGCCCAGGTCGCCGTCTCGCCGTACAAGCCCGCAGACTGGCCTCAGGGCACGGTCCTGCTGATCCGCCGGGTCAAGCTGGACCCCGGGCAGGTCTCCGCCGACCCCAGGTCGCGGCGCCGCCGCACCCTGCACCCCGGTCAGCGGGCGCTGCCGTTCCCGGAGCTGGAGCACGAGCCGGCCATCTACGCCTACAGCTTCATCCTCACCAACATCGACGTCTCCACCCCGGCCAGGGCCGTGGCGTGCGAGCACTGGTACCGGCACCGCACCAGCATCGAGAACATCTTCCGTGACAGCAAGCACGGTGCCGCGCTGCGGCACCTGCCATCGGGTTATGAGCAGGTCAATACCGCGTGGATGCGGGCGTCGCTGATCGCCGCCGCGATCGCCGCCTGGCTGCACCAGCTCACCGGCCTGATCTCCGGCGACCAGCTGCTGGAAGGACACGGCACCCGCGGCGGCAAGGCCATGATCGCCACCCTGCGGCGGGCGCTGATCCTCACCCCCGCCCGGCTCGTGCGCCACGGCGGGCAGCTGATCATGCGGCTGGCCCCCGGCGCGCGCCTGCTCCCGGACATCCTCGCCGCGATACGCGCCCTGCCGGCCCCCGGCTAGCCGCAGGCCAGCACCACCCCGCGCCCGCTACGCCGCCACAGGCACCCAGACCCCAGGAAACGGCCACCCCGGCCCCGAACCCGCAGAAAGGCCAGCGAACCGCGAGCCCGGCGCGATACCCGGGCGGCTGCCGTGCCGGAAACCAGGCCAGGCCATTCCAAGATCATCCACTCGGTTGTGGATAACAGCCGACGCTCTACTCGTGGATTCGGGTCTGACACGACGATCTCGGGGAGCTCGCCGCCGTCCAGGCCGAAGATGACGTCGACCATGTGCAGGGAGTCCCGCACCGTCCCGGACACGATCTTGGCGCCGCGCCCCATGCCGTGGTCGTTTACCGCGTTCAGCCAGGTCATGCCCCTCTTGGACCCGAAGTACTTGCGGTTGGGCCGGGCGAACGCGGCCGGGACCGGGACGACGAACCGCATCCCGTCCACGGCCGCGACCAGGCCGCCGCCCCACGCCTGCGCGAGCGGAAGGCCGGCCTGCCGGGCGACCAGCGGGGCGCTCGCCGCCGCCAGGGTCTCGGGCCGGACGTAGTTCTGGAAGACGTGCGAGAGCCGGGAGCGCTCCAGCGCCGGCACGCCCTTCTTCGCGATCGGCCGGTACCCCACGTTCATGGAGTGGGCGGCCAGGCACGCGGCGATCGAGGTCGGCACGTCACCCAGCCGGGACCGGCCGCCGGAGGCCGCGGTGAACGACGCCGCAAGCTCCGGCGCCCCACGACATGACCTCAAGGATGATCTCCGGCAGGTCGACGCGCGGCAGCATGGCTGTGGTGCGGCTGCGGAGGTCCGTCAGCGACGGCGGCTCCTCGACGGCCTTGACACCGGTCAGGTGGATCTTCCCGTCGTCGTCGATGGTGACCTCGGTGTTGACGGCCAGCCGACCGCCGACTTCCCGGCAGGCGGCGTCCAGCGTCCGGGAGTGCCCGGCCAGCAGGCCGTCCGGGTCGCCGGGCAGGCCGAGGCTGGTCAGGACGTCGGCGCGGGCCGCCTGCCATGCGTCGCCTTCCAGGAGGCGGGCCTGCGGGTTGCGCCACCGGGTGGATGCGTCGGCCCAGATGTCGCGGCGCTTGAGGTTCCGCCAGAACTGCTCGAGCACGCAGAAGGCGTAGGCGTGCCGGCTCACCGCGCCGTCCTCGTGCGCGGGGTGGCCGAACACCAGCCGCCTCCACGGGCCGTTCACCACGCCGGCGTCGATGAGGCGGCCGGGGATCAGCGGGGCGGGCAGGCGCCCGCGGTAGGCCAGGACGTCCGGCAGCGCCCGCATCGCCGCCAGCACCGGCGCGCCCTCGGCGCTGGCCCCGAAGCCGATCACGGCCGGGAGCATCTTCAGGAACCCGGACACGGCCGGGTACCGGGCGGGCAGCGCCGCCCGCCAGTCGTCGTCGGGGCCGCCGGGCGGCGGCACGCTCTCGGTGACCAGCGCCAGCGCCGCCCGCAGCTCGGCGCGCGAGACGACCGACTCGATCGCCTCCCACACCTGCGACACCCGCGGCTCCTCGCCGGCCCGCCCCAGCCGTCGGAGTCGAACAGCGCCTCCACCGCGACCGCCAGCCGCGAGGACGCCCTGGCGATCCGGGGATGCCGGCGAGCGTTCTCCTTGTCGGCTTCCCTCTGCGCCCGGCCCAGCAGCTCGGTCGTCATCAGCAGGTCCAGCAGCTCCAGTGCGTCGTCGACCGACCTGGCCTCCAGGTGCCGGGCCGTGGCCACCAGCGTCGCCAGCCGGCGAGCGTCGGAATGGCGGCGGATCAGCGACGCGGACGCGGCCATCCCGTACCGGGCCAGCTCGGCGAGCCTCCGGGGCGGTACTAGCGCCTCGGCGCCGAGCCTGGCCAGCCCGAGCCCGCCGATCTCGGCCACCCGGTCCAGGGACTTGACGAGCGACGGGCCGCTCCCGCGCGGCGCCGGCCCCTTGCGCCACCGCTCCAGGTCCGACAGCCGCGACCCCGGCGGGACGTCCAGCAGCCGGCCCAGCGCGCGCCGCTGGACCGGGCCGGGGAGCGCGGCCAGTTCCTCCCACAGCTGGCGCGTCGTCTCGTCGCGGACCTTCGCGACCAGGCGCGCGAGCGTCGTCACGCCGGGCAGCAGGATGTTCCGCTCCCGCAGCCACGCCAGCCCATCGGTGAAGATCGCCTTCGGGCCGTCCCCGGACGCCCGCGAGCGGGCCGCTGCCCATCCGGCGAACTCCTCCTCGGCGTCGGCGAACTCCCGGTACCCGCAGGCCCGCCGGATCTCCCACTGGTGATCGAACCGCGTCTTCTCCCGCTCGGTGTACCGCTTCACCTGCGACGGGTCGGCCAGGCCCACCTGGCCGGCCACGAAGTCCAGCACCTCGGCCGGCACGTCGAGAGGGTCCTCCACGAACGTCCCCAGCCACCGCACCATCACCAGCTGCAGCGCGAACCCGGCCCTCATGTGGTCCCCGCGGTGCCGGCCTACACGCCGCCGGTCATCGTCATCGAGGAAGAACACCCGCTCCAGGTCCGCCTGCGACGGCGGCCCCGTGAACCGGCCGTACGCCGCAGCCTCACCATCCGTCAGGAACTCCACCGGCATAGACCGCACCGTAAGGCCGCGAACACCACCACATCACCCACAGCGATCAAACCGTTACAAGCATTCCGGCACCCAGCGACATCGGAACGGCCATTGGCGTTAACGCGACCCCGCGCGGCTCCTTAACGCCAATGACGGTTCCGTTGTCGCTCAACCCCCGAATAGGCGGCGGGACCAGGGCTGCGGCGCGGGCGGTGGGGCGTGAGCGGCTGCGGGTTCGTGTCCTGGCTTGGCTGGGGCCGGGTGGGTCGCCTGGTGCGGCCTCGACGATCGCGAGTGTGAGCGCCTGCAGTTCGGCGAGCAGGGCTCGCAGCTTCCTGGCGTTGTCGAACAACGGCTGGTAGTCGGCGAGCTCGGCGTCGGTGAGGCGGCGGGTCACCGTCTTGCCGTCGACTTTCCGGGTCCACTGCGCGTAGGGGCCGTGCAGGATCGGCGGGTCGGCATGGCAGCGGCAGGTGGTCTTGCCGCACCGGTAGGCGCCCACGGTGAGGGCGCCGCCAAGGGCAAGGGCAAACCGAAGAGGCTGCCCCTCGGACTGCGCTCGCCAGTCGAGCGGAGCGATAGGGGCCACTCCCCCCTGCACCAGGCGCCCACGCAGGAGAACCCCAGTCGCATGCCACAGCAACGGTTTCCCTGTTCAGGCGGCGGGCGAGTCGGCCTGTAGGCCGGGTTCTGTGCACCCGCTTTCGCGGGCCGGCGGCCATCCATCTAGGACTGTCATTGCTGACAGCCTCGTGCGGTCTACCCGCGAGCTCGGGCGGGCCGCCCTCGAACGCTCGCGCAGGAAACGCGCCCGCTAAGGCACGTCCCCCTCTTGACCTTGCTCCGGGTGGGGTTTACCAAGCCGCCGCAGTCACCCGCGGCGCTGGTGGTCTCTTACACCACCGTTTCACCCTTACCTCCGGCCAGGCCGGAGGCGGTCTGTTTTCTGTGGCACTTTCCCGCGGGTCACCCCGGGTCGGCGTTACCGACCACCCTGCCCTGCGGAGCCCGGACCTTCCTCGCCGTGCCATGCATCCATGACACTGCGCGGCCGCCCGGCCGGCTCGCCCGCCGCTCCTCCGAGGATAGCGCTACCGCGCGGGCTGCCGGAGATGCGCGGTGTCGTTGAGTGACCGCACCAGCGCCGGGCCGTCGGCGAACCAGTCGATCTCCGTCAGCGACGCCACGTCCAGGTGGATGCGGAACATGGCGGCGGGCGGGGCCAGCAGCGCCCGGCACGCCAGCGTCTTGATCGGGGTGACGTGGCTGACCAAGAGCAGTGTCTCCCGCGGCCGCGCGGCGAGCAGCCGGTCCAGCGTGCCAAGCACCCGCCGGGCGGCATCGGCCAAGCTCTCGCCACCGGGCGGGGCGACATCCGCGCTCGCCAGCCAGGCGGACATCTCCTCCGGCCAGCGCTGCGCCGCCTCGCCGAAGGTGAGCCCCTCCCACTTGCCGAAGTCCGCCTCGACCAGGCCGTCGTCGACGGCCAGCGGCGCGCCGGTCGCCGCGGCCACAGCCTCGGCCGTCTTGCGGGCCCGCTGCAGCGGGGAGGTCACGATCGCGTCGATGCCGCGGGCCGCCAGCTGGTCCGCCGCCGCGACCGCCTGCCTCCTCCCGGTATCGGTCAGCGCGATGTCACCGCGGCCGGCGAACCTGCGCTCGGCGGAGAATTCCGTCTGGCCGTGGCGGAGCAGGAGGGTGGTGGTCGGCTGGCCGTCGGCCCGCGCCCAGCCGCGCGGTGACGCCGCAGCCGGGTCAGGCTCCGTGGCGTCAGGCTCGGACAAGACCTTGGCATTACGCGGTTTCCCGTGCCGCCCCCCGCCGGCTGGCTGCTCCCCCATGGCCGAATCCATGGCCTGGTTAGCGAGCCGGTCGGCGTGCGCATTGCGCGCCCTCGGCACCCAGGTGTACCGGACCCGGCCCAGCCCGGCCGCCGCGTCCCGGGCAGTCCGGGCGAGACTGCGAAGGTTCTCGTGCTTGATCTGCCAGCGCCCCGACATCTGCTCGACGACGAGCCTGGAGTCCATCCTGGCCTCGACGTCCGCGCCGGGGGAAATCTCCGCCGCTGCGCGCAGGCCCGCGATCAAGCCCGAGTACTCCGCCACGTTGTTGGTCGCGGTGCCGATGCTGTCGCAGATCTCCCTGAGTAGCTCGCCCGTCGCCTGGTCCCGGACCACCGCGCCGAAGCCGGCGGGCCCTGGGTTGCCCCGTGAGCCGCCGTCGGCCTCGATGATGAGCTTGCGCGTCACAGGCCGGACTCGTCGGTCCGGACCAGAATCCGCCGGCATTCCTCGCAGCGGAGCACCTCATCGGGCGCGGCGGCCCGGATGGTATTCAGGTCGATCGTGTTGAGCGACAGATGGCACCCCTCGCACCGGCCGCGCCGCAGCGCCGCTGCGCCGACGCCGTGCTGCACTCGTAGCCGGTCATAGAGCGCGAGCAGTTCGGCGGGCTCCTGCGCCGCCACCTCGGCCCGCCTGCTGTCCGCCTTCCTGGCCTGCTCGGCGAACTCGCCGAGCGCGGTATCCCGCCGGGCCGTCACCTCGGCTAGCGATCCCGCGATCTGCGCCCGCTCGGCGATGGCGGCATCGCGGTCCTGCTGGGCCTTCTCCCTGCGCTCCATCACCTCAAGGACGATCTCCTCCAGGTCGGACTGCCGGCGTTCCAGCGAGGCGATCTCGGACTGCAGGTTCTCCAGGTCGCGCGGCGAGGAGACCTGGCCGGCATCCAGCCGTCGGCGGTCCCGGTCGATCCGGGTCCTGACCTGGTCGACGTCCGCCTCTGCCTTGGCCTGGCCGCGCCGCAGGTCGCCGTCCTCGGCTTCCAGGGCGGCAACGGAGTCCCGCAGCTGGCCGTCCCGCTCCGCCAGCGTGCGAAGCTCCTCGTGCTCGGGCAGGCCGCGGCGGCGATGATCGATTCGGCCGAGCTCGGCGTCGAGATCAGCCAGTTCGAGCAGCCGCAGCTGCTCCTCGGGAGATGCTTTCACGGATGCCCACGTTAGCCTGTCGGCCGGGCGATGTCGCCCGCGCGGGGGCCCGGATGAAGGCGGCAGTTCCGGACCGGGAATGCCCGGCGGCCGCTGCCGCAGTGCGCTAAACCTGGTCCGATGGAAATCCCTCGCGTCAGTCGGCCGGACATGCCCGGCTACGGTATCCAGGGCCCCGAGGAAGGCAGCGGCCTGCTGCCCTGGTCCTGGGCGGTCGAGCGGCTCAGCAGCGCGCGCAATTACTGGGTGGTCAGCGTCCGGCCCGACGGCCGGCCCCATTCGATGCCGGTATGGGGCATGTGGGACGACAGTGATCTGGTGTTCACCAGCGGGGTCAGCTCACGCAAGATCAGGAACCTGAAGTCCGACCCGCGCTGCGTCGTCAGCACCGAGGATGCCAGCGACCCGGTCATTGTCGAGGGCACCGCAGCGATCGTCACCGACCCGGCGCGCATACAGCGCGTCATTGAGCTCATGAACGGCAAGTACGGCACGAATATCGAGGCCAGCTTCCTCGACCCCGCGGTGAATGCCACCGTCGCCGTGCGCCCCCGGCAGGTGATCGGCATGCGGCATGGCGATTTCACTGGCTCGCCGACCCGGTGGACCTTCGATACCTGACCTGGCCCTGGCCGGGCAAACCGCTGGATGCGCCGCTCGGCGGCACCCGACACGCTCAGCGTCACTTGCAGCGGGTGGCCGGCGCATTTGGCCGTCAGGAACCCAGCCCGATCATCATGATGGGAGCAGAGGTGGGCCGGGACGAGCCGCCTGCCGGCTCCACGGTCAGGCCCATCCGGTCGTCGGCCGCCAGGCCGGATACGACCATCGGGCCTACCATGCCAGCCTTGGACCGCGTCAGCATCCCGGCTGCCCTGGTCCCGGCCGGGCCCATCAGCCAGAGCTCATAGCTCTTGGCCGCCGGCAGTGCCCGAAGCCCGGCAGCGGTGAAGACGAGCGAACCCTCACGGCGGGACTCAAGGACGGTAGCGGTTCCGCCGCTTGTCACCTCCGCGGTCAGCATGGTCACGTCCGGTGCGTTCAGCACCGCAGCGATCGCGTGGCCCCGGACCTGATCCAGGTCAAGGCGATGCTGCGCCCCAAGAGCCAGCACGCCCATGGCCACGGCGACCGCCACGGACCCGGCGGCCAGCGCAGTGACCAGGCGCGTCAGCCAGGGCCGCCGTCCCGGCCCGGAGGTTCCCGCGATCGCAGCGTAGGCACGCCTGCGGCGCGGTCCAGGCGACGCATCCCGGGCGAAGGGAGGCAGTTGCCGGGTCTGCGACGCGGCGCGCAGCGCGCGGGCCTTCAGCTCGGCGCGAGGGCGGACGGCAGCGGACGCCCCGAGCCTGGCGGTCGCCTCGCGGAGCCCGCGGATCTCCTGGACGCAGGCGTCGCAGCTCGCGAGATGCTGGTCGAAACGCGCCCGGTCAGCATCGGACACCGCGTCAAGCGCGTACGCACCCGCCAGGGTATGCAGGTCGGTGCTTGCGCGTCTCATCACTCCACCCCCAGGCAGTCGCGGAGCCTGATCAGCCCGTCCCGCATGCGCGTCTTCACGGTGCCGACGGCCACGCCGAGCAGCCCGGCGACCTCGCTGTAGGTGTAGCTGCCGTAATAGGCCAGCGTGACCGACTCGCGCTGGAGGTCGGTCAGCGAGCGCAGGCAGCGCCGTACCCGCTCGCGGTCCAGGGTGGCCTCGACAGTTTCCGTCACGTCGTCGTAGTCCACCTGGGCTGATGCGGCACGCAACTCCCGTTCTGCCAATTTCTGCTCAGACCGGACGCGGTCTACCGCCCGCCGGTGCGCGAGGGTCATCACCCAGGACAGGGCGCTGCCCTTGGCTGCATCGAAGCGTACGGCGGTCCGCCACAGCTCGAGCAGGACCTCCTGCATGACCTCCTCGGACTGAGCCAGGTCGCGCACCACGCCGCGGACCATCCCGAGCACAGGCCCGGCCACGCGGTCGTACACTGCCTCGAAGGCGGGCTGGTCCCCCCGGGCTACGTGAGCGAGCAGCACGGCTAGGTCGGCGTCGCTGCCCGGCCCGGCCGCCGGATCGCGCCGCGGCAGTCCCCGGCCATCGGTCATGCCCACATCCTTTATTCGTTGCCGCGGCGTCCCCGGCTTGGCG
>DATGVY010000351.1:0-6369 GCA_035299845.1 Streptosporangiaceae bacterium | reverse complement strand
GGAGCAGGTCGACGCCTACGTGCGGCTGCTGATGCGGGCCGGGTTCACCGAGGACCGGGCGCTGGACGTGCTGCGCACCGTCTACGTCTACGCGCACGGATACGCGCTCGCCGAGGCGTGCTTCACCGCCTGCGCCGACTGCGGTCCGTGGCCGGAGGATGAGCTGGGCCAGCTGCGGCGGGTCACCGAGATGGTGCCCCGCGACGCCCCCGACCACCTGGTCCGGCTCGCCATGCTGTTCTGCGGCCGGTGCAACATGGATGAGCAGTTCAGCCTCGGCATCGACCTGATGATCCGCGGCCTCGACCGCGAGGACGGCGGACCCGGCTGCTGATTCAGGCATGAGGCGCCGGCGCGGGCACGCGCCACTGCCGGCAGCGGGACGCCACCCGCCACCATGCCTGCCAGTTCGCGCCTGAGTGTGCCGCCATTGACAGGGGAAACCTTTGCTCTTAAAATGACTGGATGGTCAGTCATCATGCGGGGGTCACCTCGCGGATCTCAGCGGAACGAGGGCGGGACATGAGCCTTTTCCAGGACCAGGACCAGCGTGCCTCCGGCCGGCTGCCGGTGGATGGCGCGAGTTGCGCTCCGCCGCCGGCCCGCGGCCGAAGGGCCGACGGGGTGGCAGGGAGTTATCTGCGTGTTACCGGCCCGGTGCTGCGCGGCCCGGCCGGGGTGCTGATCGCGGTGGCGTCCTTCGCCGTGGGGGGCGCGGTGGGCGGCCGCGCCGGGCTGGCCATCGCCAGCGCGTACGTGACCGTGATCGGCGTGTACTGCCTGCTGAACTTCCTGTACTGCCGGGAGACCCACTGCGGCGTCACCGGGCCGGGCTTCCTGCTGACCGCGGCGCTCGGCTTCGCCGCGGCGCTGGTGCCCGGATCGGCTCTGTCCTGGTACCGGACGGGCACCGAAGCGATCGTTTACCTGGTGGTTCTGGCCGCGGGCTGCGGGCTTGAGCAGGCGGTCGCGGCGCGCACCGGACGCCGGGTGCCGCGGTAGGAGCGCCCGGTGCCCAAGATCGCAGACGAGGCGCGCACCGCGCGCCGGGACCAGATCATCGCTGCCGCGGCGGAATGCTTTGCCCGGGCCGGCTACCACGCCACCACCATGGCGGATATCGCCGAGACGGCGGGCGTGTCCAAGGGAACCCCGTACCTGTACTTCCCCGGCAAGGAAGCCCTGTTCATCGCGCTGTACGAGGAGTGGGACTGCGGCCTGGCCGCCCGGGTCGACGCGGCGGTCGGCGGGCTCGCCGAGCCCGCGCGCCGGTCCCCGCGCACCGTTCTGGCGGCGGTCGCGTCGGCCATCGCCGCCCACGTCACCGGCAACCCGCAGACCTGCCGGGTGCTCATGGAGGCCACCACGCTCGCCGCCTACGAGCCCGCCATCGCCGCCAAGGTCCAGGCCGCCAACGCCGCGAGCCTTGATCAGCTCACCGGCCTGTTCCAGGCCGGCATCGCCGCCGGGCAGTGGCCTGCGGGCGCTGACCCGGCGCTGCGGGCGCGGCTGTTCATGGCGGGCCTGTACGGGCTGATGTCCCAGTGGCACCTGGCGCCCGGCACGTTCCCCCTGCAAGCCGCGATGGGCGCCCTGGCGGGCACCGACGCGGTGGGCCCCGGCGAACACCGGGGCGATACAGAAAAGAAAGGAGACGGCACATGAGCCAAGCCCAGGCCACCTCTGGCGAACCGGCGGTCCGGGCGTCGGACACCGAACGGGATCAGGCCGCCGAGATCCTCCGCGCAGGTTACGCCGAGGGCCGCCTGACCCGCGCTGAACTCGACGAGCGGACCGGCGCGGCCTACGCCGCGAAGACCCGCGCGAACCTGCGCGGCCTGACCAGCGACCTGTCCGGCGCGATCTCAGCACAGCAGGCCCACCGCAGGCCGCCCGTTCCGGATCTGCCCGTCGCGGCCCCGGCTCCCGGCGCGGGAACCGGCATGTATCTTGACCGGTGCCTGCTGCTGTGCCTGCTCATCGCGTTCCCGCCAGCCGGCATCGTCTACTGGATCCTGGCCGCCCGCCGCCAGCCATCGCCGTTCCCCCGGGATGCGTCCTCGCACCCTGACGCCGGGGCTGCGCCATAGGCTGGACGAGGACAATCCGGTCGCCATGGCGCTGGGCGCCTGCCCGCTCGCGATCGCCGGGCGAGACGCCCGCGGCGTGGCCAGGCTCGCCGCCCAGGCCAGCACCAGGCGCGTCCGTGGCAGGCACAGCCGCCGGCGATCCCAGGAAGATGATCATGGCCCGGCGTTGCACGCGATCCGCGCCGGATGACGGCACCCGGCCCCGCGGCTCCGTGGGCACCGTACCTGACCATGCCCCGGGGGCATTGCGGCTGGCCGCCCACGTGCTCAGCCGCGACGTGACGATGCTGTCATGCTGCGCCGCCTGGCCGGCGCGACGTAGCGATTCCTGATGACGCAACCGGACAAGCCAGGCTGGATCGGCAGCGCCAGCCGTCAGGCAGCGCTGCCCGGACCCTGCGCGAGCTGCACCGGGCGGTGCTGCTCCGGTTCCTCGCCACCGGAGACCCGCCGGCCACCGGCTGGATCACCGGCGCCTCCGCCGGCCTGGGCCTCAGCGACTCCGCGATCGCCGAACTGGAGGCCGCCGACCTCGTCCACGCCGCCGACGGCGTGGCCGTTGTCGCCTACCCGTTCTCTGGCACGCCTACCCGCCAGCAGGTCGAACTCGACGGCTTCCCGGCGGTGTACGCGATGTGCGCGATCGACGCGCTCGGCATCCCGGCCATGGCCGGGCGCGACGGCCGGATGGCCGCCACCGACCCCCGCGACGGCGCGCCGGTCGTGGTATCGGTCCGCGGCGGTCAGTGGCGGTGGACCCCGGTCAGGGCCGTCGTGGTCGTCGGGAGCAACCGCGACTGCGGCACGGACTGCGGGTCCTGGGAGGTGATGTGCCCGAGCACCACCTTCCGCGCCAGCCGCGACAGCGCCCAGGCATACCTTGCCGCCCGGGGCGATATCGACGGCCAGATCCTAGACCAGGACGCCGCCGTCGAGAGGAGGCGGCGCAACTTCGGCACCCTGCTGCAGGCCGCGCCGCGCCCCGGCGCGCCGACGGCGACAGGCCCGGAGTAAGCAGTGAAGCCGAACCGGCGATACGAGCGGCGCGCGTCAGCCACCCGGCGTTCGCCCGGATCTTCCCCACGATGAGCCAGACCATGGAGGCCGGCGGCATGGCCGCCCGCCGCGGACCGCTGCTGGCCGGGCTGACCGGGAAGGTCATCGACGTCGGCGCCGGAACCGGGGCCAGCTTCGGCCACTATCCGCCCGCCGTCGAACGCGTGGTCGCGATCGAGCCAGAGCCCCGGCTGCGCTAGATCGCGATGGCCGCTGCCCGCACCGCGCCCGTTGCCATAAGGGTCACCGACGGGCTGGCCAGCGCGCTGCCCTCGCCGGACGCCAGCGTCGACGCCGCCGTCGTCACGTTCGTGCTGTGCACGCTCCCCGACCACTACGCGGCCCTGCGGGAGATACACCGCGTGCTCAAGCCCGGCGGCCTGCTGCGCTTCCTCGAACACGTCCGCGCCGACACCGCCCGACTCGCCCGGATCCAGCGCGCCCTGGACGCCACGATATGGCCGCACCTGATCGGCGGCTGCCACCTCAGCCGCGACACCGGCACGACCATCGAACGGGCCGACTTCAGCATCCGTCGGCTCGACCATTTCCTGTTCCCGGGCACCCGCACCCCGGTCTCCTTCCACATCGCCGGCCAGGCACGCAAGCGATAGGGCACGCACTGGCTTGCCTCCAGCATGCGGCCTGCCATGACGCCTATGCGCGGCGGGCAGCGGGTCCGCGACGACTGGCCGCTGGCGGGCGGCTGTGGGAGCTGGGCGACTGCACACCAGCCTGCCTGCCGGCCTGGCTTGTAGTGGCGGCACGTGGCGACGACGGGTTATGGTGACGGCAGGCGCGGGAGGGCGCCTCCGGGTCCGCGGGCAGGACCGAGTCCACCTCTGTTTCCTGGCACTGGAAGTGACGATCTCCTTCGCGCCTGGCACGCGGACCGCAGGCCGGCAAGGAGACGTCATGACGAACCTTCCCGCGCGACCTGACATCGGCCAGCTCCGGCACCAGGCCAGGGACCTGCTGCGCGACGCGCGCTCCGGTGACCCGGCAGCCGCCGCAAGGATCGGGGCGGTAGCCGACTCGATGACCCTGGCCGCCGCGCAGCTCGCCGTGGCCCGCGAGTACGGATTCGCGAGCTGGCCCCGGCTCAAGGCCGAAGTGGATGCCCGCAGCAGCGACCTCGCCGAGCAGGTGGACGCCTTCCTGGAAGCCAGCATCCGGGACTGGACCGGGCGGGCCGCCCGGATACTCGCCGCGACCCCACAGATCGCCGGCTACGACTTCCGCACCGCGGTCGTCCTCGGCGACGCCGGCCAGGTGCGGCAGATGCTCGAACACGACCAGGGACGGGCGACCCGGCCCGATCCGCGGTGGGGCTGGACGCCGCTGCACGCGGTCTGCGCCTCGCGCTGGCACCGCCTGGACCCGCGTCGGGCGGACGGGCTGCTGGCCGTGGCCGGGCTGCTGCTTGACGCAGGCGCTGACCCCGCGGCCAGGACAGCCGGACGGCAGGGTGACTGGACGCCGCTGCGCTGCGCGGTCGCCGGTACGGCCAACCCGCCCATCGCCCGGCTACTACTGGAACGCGGCGCCACCCCCGACGACCACGACCTGTACCTGGCCTGCTTCGCCGGCGATGACGACCACCAGAGCCTGCGGCTGCTGCTCGACCACGCGCACAACGTGCAGCACACCACCGCGCTGGCCGCCCCGATCAGCACCGGCGACACCGACGGCGTCCGGCTACTGCTGCAAGCAGGGGCCGACCCCAGCCAGCCACTGCCCGGTGATCTGTTCGGCGAGCGAGTACCCGCTGACCCACCCATCCCCCCAGTCGCCGCCGCAGCGCAGTCCGAGTGCCCGGCCGAACTGGTCGGGCTGCTCCTGGACGCCGGCGGCGACCCGGACGCCCCCGCCCAGGACGGGCACTCCCCGTACCGGATAGCCATCCGGCAGGGCAGGACCGACATCGCAGACCTGCTGGCACAGCACGGCGCCCTCGATGACACGACCGACGCCGACCGCTTCCTGCTCGCCTGCCGGCAGGGCGACCGGGCCGAAGCCGAACGGCTGCTCCGGGCCAGTCCGGGTCTGCCCGGCCTGCTCGGCGGCGACGGCCAGGCCGCGCTGGTCGACGCCGCCGGCCATGGCCAGGCCGGGGCGGTGCGGCTCATGCTCGATGCCGGTTTCCCGCTGGAGGCGCCAGGCCAGGACGGCGCGACCCCGCTGCACGCCGCTGCCGGCTCCGGCAGCGCGGAAGTCGTCCGGCTGCTGCTCGACCGCGGCGCCGCCATAGAGGCGCGCGACACCACCTGGGACAGCACCCCGCTGAACTGGGCCCAGGTCGGCAGCGGCCTCCCCCACGTCGACAACCCTGCCCCCGACTGGACCGCCACCATCCGCGCCCTCATCGAGGCCGGCGCCTCCACCGCGGACATCACCTTGTCGCCCGACGACCCTAAACCGCCCAGCCCGGAGGTCGCGCAACTTCTGCGCAGCTACGGAATCGGCGCTGGCCCAGCGACGCAGCCACGGCTGACCTGAGACGCGGCCGGAGCGAGCTGGCGGCCGTGCGGGGGTGCGGTGCCTCGCCGCAGTCGCCTCAGGACCATGCAAGGTACATCGCAGGTCCGCCAGAGGTCAATCGCCAGGTGCCGCAGCGAGCCTGCGGCTCAGTGAGCCCTGCATCGATTCTCCTCAGGTCCATGCGAGGTATATCGCAGGTCTACCAGAGGTCAATCGCTCCGTGCAGCAGCGAGCCTCTCTGGCCAGGACGCATCGCCAGGCGTTCGCGTACCAGATCTTGTGATCTGGCATGAGATGTACCATCGTCCTAGATGCCGGGGTCATCTAGCTTGCATACACGCCAGCAGCGGCGATTACGGACCGTACCCGCCGCTTCCGCGAACTCCAGGCCGCAGGGTCCAGCTCTGGGAGACGCTGCTGTCCCGGCTGTGCCGGACATCGGCCACACCCATGTTTGCTCCATGTTTGCTCGGATGTCCCGGTACGGGCCGGTAGCGGGCGGCACCACGCGGCAGCCGGTCTCCCGGTTTGCCGTACAGCCCGGCACGTCATAGCATGGCCCGGCACCACGCGCCGGTAGCTCAACTGGCAGAGCAGCAGACTCTTAATCCGCGGGTTCGGGGTTCAAGTCCCTGGCGGCGCACCCGTCCTGACCTGGTCTTTCCCCGCTTCCGGTGCCTGCATGCCGGCACTGGTATGGCCGGTGGCTGGCCGTGGTATGGCCAGTCGGCGCGTTGCGCGT
>DATGVY010000350.1:0-4494 GCA_035299845.1 Streptosporangiaceae bacterium | reverse complement strand
GTTATCTGGGAGCTCTGGAGTACGCCGCCGGGTCAGCGGCCGGCGGCGGCTACGACTCCGCCTGGCCGATCGACGGCTCCCAGCCGACCGATGGCCCCAGGCTGACCGGAGATGCCAGCCTGGCCGGGAGTCCGGGCCTGGCCGGGGATGCCGGTCCGGCTGAGAGCGCCCGCCAGTACAACAGCGCCCACCGGCTCCGCGCCCTCTGGCATTCGCTGGTCATCCCGGAGCAAGTCGGCAGCGCGGTTGCCGGGCTTGGCGGCCCGGTCCTGCTGATCGACGACCGGCTGGAGACCGGCTGGACAATGACGGTCGCTGCCCGGCTGCTCCGCCAGGCAGGGGCGCCCGCCGTGCTGCCGCTCGTGCTGGCGGTTACCGCCGGCTGAAGTTCGGTGTGCGTCGCTGGGGTAATCCGGCCCGGGGCCGGCTCCGAATTCCTTGATCGCGGAAATAAAGTGGTGCTGGAGCCCGCCAAAGTTTCCGTGATCATGGATCGACACCAGCGGGCCACCGCGGCAGCGCATTTCGGATGGCCGATCACCGCGGAGCCTGGTCCGTCGGCCTTCCCAGGGGTAAGGTCGCGGACCCGGCCGCCGTGCAGCGTCAGGCCTCGGCAGGCTCCGGCACCGGCTCGGCCGCACCCGTAGCCGCTACGGCAGGCGCTTGCTCTTCCCGGATCCCGTACCGTCCGTACAGCCGGCGCAGCGGCCGCGGTGCCCACCAGTTCGCCCGGCCGAGCAGCCGCATCGTCGCGGGCACCAGCAGGATCCGGACGATCGTGGCGTCCACGATCAGGGCGACGATCATGCCGACGCCCATCAGCTTGATGAACGTGATGCCCGAGGCGGAGAACGCGCCGATCACGATCACCAGCAGCAGCGCGGCACTGGTGATGACCCCGCCGGTCCGCTGCAGCCCGCCCGCGATCGCCGCGGCATTGTCGCCGGTCACGTCGTAGCGCTCCCGGATCCTGGACAGCAGGAACACCTCGTAGTCCATCGACAGCCCGAAGATGATCGCGAGCATCAGGATCGGCGTCGTCGGGTCGATCGTCCCGGTCGGCGTGAACCGGAGCAGCCCGGACAGATGGCCTTCCTGGAAGATCCACACGACCACCCCGAACGTGGCCGACAGCGAAAAGACGTTCGCCGCGATCGCCTTGGCCGGCAGCACCACCGATCCGAAGGCGAGGAACAGCAGCACGAACGTCGCGAGCACGACCACCAGGGCCATCCATGGCAGTACGGCGCCGAGGCTGGACAGCTCATCGACAAGCTCGGCGGTGGTGCCGCCCACGTAAACCCGCGCGCCGGCCGGCGGTGCGACGTCCCGCACCTGCCCGACGATGGCTCGGGCCTGCGACGACATAGGACCAGCGGAGTAACGCAGATCCACCCGCGCGATCGCGCCGCGAACCCCGGTCAGCTGCCCGCCGGTCACTCCGGGGACGTGCTCGAGGCGGCTCACATAGGCGGCAAGCTCGGTGCCGCGGCCGGCCGCGGACACCGGGCCAGCGAACCGGACGACCGCCTCGATCGGGTTGGTCACGTTGCCGGGGAAGTCCCGGTTCAGCGCCTCGGTCACGATCCTCGGCGCGGCGGCGGCGGGCAGCACCCGCGCGTCGGTGCCGCCCCAGCTGATGTGCAGGAACGGCGAGCCGAGTGCGGCCAGCCCGGCAACGATCACGACGACGTAGACGACCGGGCGGCGCATCACGCTGTGCGCCAGGCGGTACCACCCGCCGCTGGTCTCGTCGGCCAGCGCTGGCCAGTCCTGCGGCCTGCTGCCACGCTGCACGCCGCCGGGCCGCGAAGCGCCGGCGGGCCGCACGGCGAGACCAGGCCGCACGGCGACGCCGCCAGACTGCACGGCGAGACCGGGCTGCAGGGCGAGGCGCTGCTGCCCGACCACGTCTGGCCTGGCGGCCCGCGCGCGGCGCCGCGGCCGCACCCGCAGCGCGTTCACCCGCGGGCCGAGCACCGAGAGCAGCGCCGGCATCACGGTCAGCGCGGCCAGCATGTCCACGATGACCGTGGCGACCCCGCCGTATCCCATCGAGCGCAGGAATGTCATCGGGAACAGCATCAGGCTGGCCAGGGCCACGGCGACGGTGACACCGGAGACCGCTACCGTCCGGCCTGCCGTCGCTACCGTGCGCGCGACGGCGTCCTCGACAGTTTCCGTCCGGCCGAGTTCCTCGCGGAACCGGCCGACCATGAACAATCCGTAATCGATCGCAAGGCCCAGGCCAAGGATGGTGGTGATGTTCACCGAGTAGATCGATACCGCGGTGAAGAGCGTCAGCAGCCGCAGAGCGGTGAACGAGCCGAGGATGGCGATTCCGCCGATCGCCAGCGGCAGGCTGGCCGCGGCGAGGCCGCCGAAGATCACCAGCAGCAGGACAAGGAGCACCGGCAGCGAGAAGCCCTCGGCGCGGCCGATGTCGGAGGTGACTTCCTTGTTGATGGCTCCCTCGGACGGTATCTGGCCGCCGGCGTGCTCGGTGAGCCCGGGCGCGGCGAGCCTGCCCCGTATCGCGTCGAAGCTCTTGATCCTCGCGGCGTCGCTGGCGCCGGTCAGCTCGAGCACGGCATAGGTCTCCCGGCCGCTGGCGCTGACGAACTGCCTCGATCCGGTGGACCAGAAGGTCGCGGCGGACGTCACCCTGCTGTGCGGCAGCGCGCCGAGCGTCCTGGTGACCGCTGCGCGGTAAGCGGGATCCGCGACGGTCATGCTCCCGCTCTTGTACAGCACGACGACATCTGCCGTATCCCGCCCGAACGCGGCCGAGGCCAGGTCACTGGCGTGCTGGCTCTGGCTGTTCGGGGCGTTGAAGCCGCCCGCTGACTGCAGCGACCCGAAGACGCCGGTCCCCCACACTCCGGCGAAGGCCACGACGATCAGGGTGAGGGCGAGGACGAGCCGTCGGCGGCGGTAGATCGTGCGTCCCCAGGTCTCGAACATTGGGTGCCTCCGCAGCTAGACTGTTACCGATCTTCACAGTGGTGAATGCCGTAAACCATGACTAGCGTTAACTTCGCATACACTGTTAACGTATGTCAAGCCCGTTTATCGGGCTGCCGCCAGGGAAGCCCGAACCGGCCCGCTGGGAGACACTGGCCGGCCAGGTGCGCCCGGCAGGGACAGGAGGCCAACGTGATCCAGGCGCTGAGCCGACGTGATCGCGTCCGGACTGCGACCACCCAGGAGATCAAGCAGACCGCCCGGCGGATCCTGGTGCAGGACGGGGCTGACGCCGTCTCGCTGCGCGCGATCGCGCGCGAGATGGGGATGACGGCACCTGCGCTTTACCGCTACTTCGGCAGCCACGAGGAACTGATCAAGCATGTCATCGCCGACATCTTCACCGAGCTCACCGACGATCTTCGTGCCGCGATCGAGGCGGCAGGCACCGCCAGCGGCGGCGATCTGACCACGAAGGTCATCGCGGCCTGCCGGGAGTTCCGGCGCTGGTCGCTCAGCCACAAGCGGGAGTTCGGCATGCTGTTCGGTTCGCCGCTGCCCGGGGTGAACGTCGAGAAGGACGAGATCACCGCGGAGTGCGGAGCTCAGTTCGGGAACACCTTCTTCGCACTGATCCTCGAACTTTGGCTCAAGCAGCCGTTCCCTGTGCCTCCGGACGAGGCAATCGACCCGGGCCTGCGCGAGCAACTGGAGCGCTACCGGGACGGTCTCGGCGAGCTGGGAACCGGCCTGCCGCTCGGCCTGCTGCTCATCTTCCTGCGCTGCTGGACGCGCCTCTACGGGACCCTGAGCCTGGAGGTGTTCGGCCACCTCGGCTTCGCGCTGGACGACGCCGAGCCCATGTTCGAGCTGATGCTGGCGGACACCGCCCCGCTGATCGGCCTGGAGTACCCGCCGCGGACGTGATGCCCCCGCCGCCGGAGCGGGGATCAGGTCACGGCCGCATGCCCGACTCGGCCCAGCGCTGGAAGAGCGCGACCTTGTCGTCCGCCCAGGCGCCATCGCAGGGCATGGAGCCATTGCGGAGCCGCTGGAGGCGGGGATCAGGTCACGGCCGCATGCCCGACTCGGCCCAGCGCTGGAAGAGCGCGACCTTGTCGTCCGCCCAGGCGCCATCGCAGGGCATGGAGCCATTGCGGAGCCGCTGAAGTATGTCCTGGGCGCGGGTTCGGACGTCCTCGAATGACCACAGGTCGAAGGCGAAGCTCATCGACTGCTGGTCGCGCTGGCGGAACAGGTTCCGGATGTGGGCGGCAAAGCCCGGCTCCTCGCCGGGTCCCGGCAGCGCGGCCGGCTTGCTGTCCGCATCGCCGCGAGCGGCCGCATCCGGCTGCTTCGGCGGCCCAGCCGGGCCCCAGTCCCAGCGCGGCATCGGCGTCTGCTCCGGCTGCGCCGCGCCGCGCTGTTGCAGCTCTGCGCCGGGCTGCTGCGACTGCGCCATTGCCATCCGGGAAACCCTCTCGATGCAGGAGCAGAACGCGGTGCGGAACTCCGGGTCTGCAGGCATGC
>DATGVY010000349.1:0-2738 GCA_035299845.1 Streptosporangiaceae bacterium | reverse complement strand
CCTCGAAGATGGGCAGCACCTACGAGGTGAACAACGCCGCCATCACCTGCGGGAACCTGCACACCGCCAACGCCACCGTCTACATCATCAACACCGTGCTGATGCCCGCCCGCTGACTCGACGCCGCCCCCCAGGTGCCCGCCACCCGCCAGCCAGCAGCCTCGCGATCCAGCCGCCGGTCCGCCGCGGACCGGCCCCGGCGCAGGCCCCGCGGGCGGCCCGGCGGTCGCGGGCGCCGCCGCCGTGCACTCGCCAGGGGCCCAGGCAACCCGGGATATCGTCAGCTGGCGCCAAGAACCAGGCCAGCGCCGGTCACCGGCGGGCACGCTGCACGGCACCATCAGCCAGGGCACCGGCTTCGAGGGCACCGCCACACTCGGCGAGGAGGCCCGGCTCGAACACCGCGGACATCGCCACGTAGGAGGCCTCGCGCAGCAGCGGTCTGTGGACTCACGGTCGTGCGAACGACTCTTGGTAGTACGACCGGAACCTCTTCCGTCGTAGGGACGGACGGCCCGGGCTTGGCTCCCATGCCGCTCACCGAGGATTCGGGCCCAATTCGCGGCCCGGGCCGATGCGCTGCACCGCTACCCACCCCGGGGGATGGGCGGTCCGGCAGCACCACGTCGAGAGTGCCTGGACAGCGGGCGGCCGCCCTTGGATCCGGCCCGTGCGTAGCTCAGCAGACGGCCGTCTCGTATGCTGCGCGCCGAACCGTACCTGACCTGGCCTGTTGCCAGGAGATCGCGATATCCGGCATGTATTCGGCGGACCAAAGGCAAGCAACTCGGTCCAAGGTCTCGCCGTTATCGCTCCCGAATGACGGCGAGTGATAGCCGTTGCTGCGTGGACACGCATCTGCATCGCCCAGAAGGCCGGAGGTCTTGACGTGGGCTCTTACGAATGGGGCGAACCCGAAACCGCGGATTAAGTTGCGTGTGTCCCTGTGCGGGACGGACTGCAGGGGTGAAAATCGGGTGGCTGCTCGCCGACGTCGGTCCTGTCTGGTGCCGCAAGCCCGTGATTAAGTCTGACGCTGGGAGCCTCCTCAGGGTCCTTCATTGTTGCCGTGCGCACGCGATTCCGGCTCTCGCTCTCCCTTCTGGCTCCTGCGGGCAGCCGCCGGAGTCAGTGGTGCTTATGCGAGGAGGGATCGGCGGAGGAGATCACCGAGGAGGCGACAGGTCTGGTGCCGCGCGCGGCTGCGCTGGAAATCGGCAAAGCGTCGCTGGTGGCGTGCCTGCGCGTGCCGCACGAGGCGAGCCCGGGCAAGCGCCGGTGAGTCCAGGCAGGCGACCCAAGGCGATTGTCCGGCTCCGCTGTCCGGCTCCGCAAGACGCCCTCGACACCGCCTGCACCGTCCACCTCGCGGGCATCGGCCGGTGACCGGCGCGGCTCACACCGCAGGCCGGCTGATCAACCTCCGACGAACTTCCAGCGCCAACCACTTAGGAGTAGCCCGCGCGCAGCACTTGCAGGCGCCGACGGGACGACTCATCGAAGGTCCTGTTCCAATCCAGCCCGGCGCCCTTTCAGCCTGAAGAACCTGCCCTGGCTCCAGCCGAGATCGTTGCCGCGGTCACCCGCCCTCCGGGCAGGTACCGGGCTCGGCCATGAACCCGACCGTCATATCGCCACGGCGGAGCCTGACGGCCGAGGTACCGGTCTTTCGCCACTGGAGGGTGACGGTGTGGGCGCGAGCGGCGGCCGCTATGCCGGGATCGGTCCAGGTGAAGGACAACGCGGTCCTGCCTGAGGCCGGGGTGAAGGTGACCCGCCCGGGCGGGACAGTCAGGGTTCCGGCCACCGACGCGTCCGTGAGCCGCATTGCTACCGGCCCGCCGTGCAGCACAACGCTCACGTTGACGATCATGCCGCCCGCCGAGACCACGAGAGCCGTCATGCCGGGCACATCCGAGTAGCTCGATGACGAGGTCGACACCGACCTCGTGCGCCACACAAGCTCCTGGCAGTTGACCCCCGAATAAAGGTGATGACTGCCAGGCGCCCGAGCCGGCGGTGACGAAGTCGCCGCGACCGCGATGCCCGGGACAACCGCGACTGCGCCGGCTGCCGCACAAATGATGACCGGTTTGCGCACAACGCACCTCCCGTGCGGGGATGGCCCCCAGCGGCCATCCGCCTGCCTATGCAGAGGGTGTGATCCGCGATCCAGATACAGTCCCTCCCGGGAACAGCCTGGCCGGGGAACTGCATGGCGCAGCGGCCACGTTCCTGGCCGTCATCGTGATGGGTCCAGCCCGGGCATACGACTCTGGCGAAGAGGGGGCCTCATTCTGACCGGGCACCACCTAATGCCGGTAGAGCCGGACCTGGTCCAGTGGGAGTGGCGAGACGAGCGCGTGCTGGAGCCGGGGACGGACCGGGCACTGTGGTTACAGCACCCGGATCACGGTCGGCGTGTCGACGTCATTGCCCTGCCTCTGCAAAACGCGACGGGCACTGAACTGCACCCGTACGACGTGACCGGCGCGGCGCTCCCCCTCAAGGCCGGGCCCTCCGACGGTGTCAGCATCGTCGGCTTTCCATACGGGCTCACCGGCGGCGGATCGTTCGCCATATGGACGCGCGGCTTCGTTGACAGCGAGCCAGATGTTGACCTGAACGATCTTCCGCTGTTCCTCATTGACGCGCGGACCCGTAAGGGTCAGTCCGGATCCCCGGTCATCGCCTACAGCAGCGGAGGCGTACATGCGATGGCGGCCGGCGGCATAACG
>DATGVY010000348.1:0-1938 GCA_035299845.1 Streptosporangiaceae bacterium | reverse complement strand
CTGCGCGCTCTTCACCTTGCTGGTGTAGACGCGCGGGGCATCGGGGACGTACTCGGCACCGTACAGCTCGCGGGCCTGCGCCCTGGCGGCCGTTATCGCGGTCTGCGACAGCGTTACCGAGTCGGTCCGCATATAGGTAATGTGGCCGTTCTCGTACAGCCGCTGGGCGACCTGCATCGCGTACTTGGCGGAGAAGCCCAGCTTGCGGGATGCCTCCTGCTGGAGCGTCGTGGTGCGGAAGGGCGCGTACGGCGACCTGCGGTAGGGCTTGCGCTCGACCGAGCCGACGCTGAAAGCCGCGCCGTCCAGCCGGTCGGCCAGCGCAGCCGCCTGGGTACCGTCCAGGTGCAGGATGTCGGCGGACTTCAGCTCCCCGGTGGAGCCGAAGTCGCGGCCCTGCGCCACCCGCTTGCCGTCGACGGCCACCAGCGACGCGGTGAACGAGGAGACGTCCGCGGCTGTCTGCCGGGCAGCTGCATCGCCGGCCGGGGCGAACACGGCCTCCAGGTCCCAGTACCTGGCGCCGCGGAACGCGATCCGCTCGCGCTCCCTGTCAACCACGAGCCGGACGGCGACCGACTGCACCCGCCCGGCAGACAGCCGCGGCATGACCTTCTTCCACAGCACGGGCGACACCTCGTACCCGTACAGCCGGTCAAGCACCCGCCGGGTCTGGTAGGCGTCCACCAGGCCGTGATCCATCTCCCGCGGGCTGGCGACAGCCTGGGCGATCGCCTCCGGGGTGATCTCGTGGAAGACCATCCGCCGGGCCGGGACCTTGGGCTTCAGCTCCTCAAGCAGGTGCCAGGCGATCGCCTCGCCCTCGCGGTCCTCATCAGTGGCGAGCAGCAGCTCGTCGGCATCCTTCAGCAGCGACTTCAGCTTCGCGACCTGCTGCCTCTTGTCCGCGTTGACGACATACAGGGGCTCGAAGTCGGCGTCCACGTTGACGCCGAGCCGCGCCCACGGCTCGCCCCGGTACCTGGCCGGTATCTCAGCCGCCTTGTCCGGCATGTCGCGGATGTGCCCGATGCTGGACTCGACCACGTAGCCCTTGCCGAGATACCCGGCGATGGTGCGCGCCTTCGCCGGTGACTCGACGATGACGAGCCGCTTCAGGCCGTCGCTGGCGGAACCGCCAGTCCTGGCGCCCTTCGCGGCCGATCCAGTTCTTGCTGCCACGCTCTCACCCTCACATCCCGCGGACGCCCTGGAGGCTACCGCAGGCGATCACCAGACGGCCCGCAGATGACCACTCTGCCGCCGCGACATCGGCGTCGCGGCACCGCCACCGGACTCGCCGCGCGTGGCTGGACGCCTTTCGCGCTCTGGTCCCGTTCCTTCAACTCGCCGCGGCTGCCTGCGTGTTCCCTTCGGGCTAAATGCCCTTTTCCTCGACACTGCCGGAACTGTCGGGCCGGCCGCGCAGAATAGGGGTGGTGGCCGAGTACTCCTACCTTGTCCTGCACCTGCCGCGCGGAACGCCGAGGGACGTCGCGCGCCGGATCCTCACGGAGCACGCCGAGTACGACGACTGGGAGCTGTCCCGGCTGCGGCTGAATCCCGACGGTAGCAGGAAGGCTACCCTGCGGCGGCAGATCATCCGCCAGGTCCGCACGTTGCGGTGAGGCTGCCCGGCCTGGGCCCGCGGCCGCGAGCAGCGCCGACCGCGATCGCCATCGGTCGCGATCGCCATCGGTCGCGATCGCCGTCAGTCGCGGTCGCCGTCAGTCGTGATCGCCATCGGCCGTGATCGCCGTCAGTCGCGGTCGCCGTCAGTCGCGGTCGCCGTCGGCCGTGATCGCCGTCGGCCGCGGTCGCCGTCAGTCGCGGTCGCCATCGGCCGTGATCGCCGTCGGCCGCGGTCGCCGTCAGTCGCGCGAGTTGCCCGCCATGGCACTGCCCGCCATGGCACTGCCCGCCATGGCCCGGCTGCCC
>DATGVY010000347.1:0-9439 GCA_035299845.1 Streptosporangiaceae bacterium | reverse complement strand
CCACGAGGCGGGGGCGATCGGCCGCTGTTGAGCTAGCCGCCGGAGCCGGACTGGCGTGCGGGCTGGCCTCACGGACCTGCGCGCGGGCTGGGGCGCACGGACTAACTCACGGACCGGCGCACGGATTAGCTCACGGACCGGCGCACGGATTAGCTCACGGACTAGCGAACGGACCGGCGCGCGGGCTGGCCCACGGACTAGTGTGCCGGCTGGCCCACGGACTAGTGTGCCGGCTGGCCCACAGACGGACCCGCGGACCGGCCAGCGGACTGACCCGCCACCGCGCGGAGCACAGCGAGCACGCCGCCCGCCAGCGCCGCGGCCGCCAGCGCCACGCAGGTCACCGACTCCGCATGCGCCGAGAGCAACCGGAATGCACCGGCTCCCGGCTGCGCCGGCAGCCGGCCGGCCAGGTTCAGGTAGAGGGTGCCGAACGTTGCCACCCCGACGACCAGCGCCAGCTGGTTGACCGTCACGATCACGCCCGTCGCATCGGCAGCGTCGGCGACCGGAACCCGCATCAGGACCGAGGTCATCAGCGGGCTGAACGCGGCCGCCATGCAGGCGCCAATCAGCGCGAGAGCCGCGTACAGCCAGGTTCCGCCGGAGCCGCCGCCGTGCAGCAGGCTCGCCAGCGTCAGGAGCCCGGCCGCCATCCCGGCGAATCCGCTGATCGCCAGCCACGGGCGGAACCGGACAGGCAGCCGCTGCCAGTTCAGGCTCACCAGGGCGAATGCCAGCGCCGACGGCGCGAAGGTCAGCCCGGCGCGGAGCGGCGATTCGCCGAGGCCACTCTGTAGCTCAAGTGCGAGCGCGAAGAACATCCCGCCGAACACGGACATCACCGCGAACAGGGCGCCGATTCCGGCCGCGACACCCGGCAGGCGCAGGATCCGGCCAGGGACGAGCGGGGAGCCGCCCCGCGCGGCAAGTCTGCGCTCCGCGAGCACGAAGCAGGCAAGCAACGCCGCGCTGCCCGCCATGCTCACCCAGCCCCAGGCGGGCCAGTGCTCCGGCTGGCCGAGCACGAGCGGCACGACGAGCGCGAGCACCGCAGGCGACAAAGTCAGCAGCCCCGGCATGTCCAGGCCGCGGCCAGGCTCGCGAGTGCCGGCCGGGAGCAGCCGCCACCCAGCGGCCAGCAGGATCACGCCGATCGGCACGTTCACGAGGAAGACCGGGCGCCAGCTACCGCTCAGCAGGTCCGCGCTGATCAGCAAGCCTCCGGCGATCTGGCCGACAACGACGCCGCCGGCCAGCACAGCCGAGTACGCGCTCATCGCCCTGGCCCGTGACGGCCCGGAAAATGTCCGCTGGATCAGGCTCAGCACCTGCGGGATCATGGTCGCCGCGGCGGCGCCCTGGACGAACCGCAGGCCGATCAGCAAACCCGTTGACGGGGCCAGGCCGCAGCCGAGCGAGGCAAGCGTGAAGAGGGCCAGGCCGGCCAGGAACATGTGGCGGTGGCCCAGCAGGTCGCCAAGCCTCGCGCCGGTCACCAGCAGCACCGCGTAGGCGATCGTGTAGCCCGCGATGACGAGCTGCAGCCCGGCCCCGGACGCGTGCAGCCCGGCATGGATGGAGGGAGCCGCCACATTCACGACCGAAGCGTCGAGTACCGCCATGAACTGGCCAGCCAGGACGATTGCCAGCAGCACGCCGGGCCTGGCTACCCGCTGCCGGCGAGCGGGGCCTCGCCGTCCGGCTGGCTGCCTACCGCGCACGCCGCTGGTGGCCTCGTCGAGATCGCCGGAATGAACGGCCAGGTCCTGACTGCTAACACTGATGTCTGTCATGACAACGAGCTTGCCGCGAACTCAATGCCAGTACCAAGAGCCCAGTTATCCTGGTACCAGTAGCACCTGGCAAGGCACCGGAGGCGGGATGAGGATAGGACCATGACCACCTCGATAACTGCCACGCACGGCGCTGGCCCGGTCCTACGGACCCGCGATCCAGGCGAGACCAGCCCGCACGATGCGCCCGGCCACGCCACCCCGGCCGATGCGCCCGGCCACGCTAGCCGCGCCCATGGCAGCGGTCAGATCAGGCGCGCCGAGCTGGCTGCATTCCTGCGCAGCCGCCGTGAGCGCATCAGCCCGGAGGATGTCGGGCTGCCGCCGGGACTGCGCCGCCGGACCGCGGGCTTGCGCCGCGAGGAAGTCGCCCAGCTAGCCGGCGTCGGCGTCACCTGGTACACGTGGCTGGAGCAGGGCCGCCCGATCAACGCGAGCGTGCAGGTCCTCGGGGCAGTGGCGCGCACACTCAGGCTCGATCAGCCCGAACGGGAACACCTGTACCGGCTGGCGGACATCCCCGATGCCGCGAGCGCGGCAGGCGCCGCAGCGGAATCCTGCCCGCAGGTGGCGCCCGAGGTCCAGGGGATCCTGGACAGCCTGTCGCCGCTGCCGGCCAGCGTGCTCAACGAGCGCTTCGACCTGCTGGCCTGGAACAAGCCGTATGCCGCGATGTGGCCCGGGGTAGTCGGTGCCGCACCGGGCGAGCGCAACACGCTCTGGATGTGCTTCAACTACCCGGACTGCTGCAATCCGTATGTGAACCGCGCGGAACAGCTGTCGACCCTGGTCGCGCAACTGCGCGGAGCGTACGGGCGGCATGTCGGCGAGCCGACCTGGACCGGGTTCGTGCGCCGCCTGCAGGCGGTCAGCCCGCACTTCGCGCAGCTGTGGGCCGAGCAGGACGTCGCCAGCGCGACCACCTACATGAAGATCTTCCGGCATCCTGCGCACCCCCGGCTGGCCATGACGACCACCAGTCTCGCCGTGCTCGCCGCGCCCGGCACCCGGATCATCGTGTACACGCCCGTCGACGAGACCACCCGCATCGCCGTCGGTCAGCTGCTCGCCGGGCAGGGCGCCGACGCCCGCTACCCGTGCTGGACGCAGCACCGCGGGCTGGCCGGGCCGGCCAGCCTCCGCTAGCGCGGCACTCGCGCCAGAACCGGACCAGCACACCGCGGCAGAGCGGGCCACGCACCGCGGCAGCCGGCCCACGCACCGCGGCAGAGCGGGCCACGCACCGCGGCAGAGCGGGCCGGCGCAGGACGGCGCGGGGGCTAGAGCGGGCCTCGCGCCACCGCGGCCGCAGCCCCTGGCCTAACCTGTCCGGCATGGCCACCGATGCTCCCGTGCCGGTCGATGACGCCGGGCAGCCAGACCTGCACACCACCGCCGGCAAGATCGCTGATCTGGACCGGCGCCGCCGGGAGGCCGTGCACGCCGGATCGCAGCGCGCGGTGGAACGGCAGCACGCCAAGGGCAAGATGACCGCGCGCGAGCGGATCGACCGGCTGCTCGACCCGGGATCGTTCACTGAACTTGACGAGCTCGCCAGGCATCGTGCTACCGATTTCGGCATGGCCGCCAACCGGCCGTACGGTGACGGCGTCGTGACCGGCTACGGCACGGTGGACGGACGGCCGGTCTGCGTGTTCAGCCAGGACTTCACCGTCTTCGGCGGCTCACTCGGCGAGGTCTACGGCGAGAAGATCGTCAAGGTGATGGAGCATGCGCTGAAGACCGGCTGCCCGGTTATCGGCATCAATGACGGCGGCGGCGCCCGTATCCAGGAGGGCGTGGTTGCCCTCGGGCTGTTTGCCGAGATCTTCTACCGCAACGTGATCGCATCCGGCGTGATACCGCAGATCTCGCTGATCATGGGGCCGTGCGCGGGCGGCGCGGTTTACTCGCCGGCGATCACCGACTTCACGCTGATGGTCGAGGGCACCTCGCATATGTTCATCACCGGCCCGGACGTGATCAAGACGGTCACCGGCGAGGAGGTCAGCTTCGAGGAACTCGGCGGAGCGCACGCGCACAGCGTCAAGTCCGGCGTCGCGCACTACCAGGCCAAAGATGAGGACGACTGCCTGGACTTCGCCAGGGAGCTGCTGTCCTACCTGCCGTCCAACAACCTCGAGGACCCGCCGGGCTACCCGGACCCGCCGGGCTACCCGGACCCGCCGGGCTACCTGGCCCAGCCGGGCTACCCGGCCGGCCAGGAACCGGGCAGCGATGACGGCCAGCAGCTCACCGAGCAGGACGGGGAACTCGACAGCCTCATCCCCGACTCCCCGAACCAGCCGTACGACATGCACGCCGTGATCAGCCACGTGCTCGATGACGGCGAGTTCCTGGAGATCCACGCCGGCTTCGCGCAGAACATCATCGTCGGCTTTGGCAGGGTCGAGGGCTCGTCCGTCGGGGTGGTCGCCAACCAGCCGATGCACTTCGCCGGCTGCCTGGACATCAACGCATCCGAGAAGGCCGCCCGATTCGTCAGGACCTGCGACGCGTTCAGCATCCCGGTGCTGACGTTCGTGGACGTGCCCGGGTTCCTGCCGGGGACAGACCAGGAGTGGGGCGGCATCATCCGCCGCGGCGCCAAGCTGATCTACGCCTATGCGGAGGCCACCGTGCCAAAGATCACGGTGATCACCCGGAAGGCCTACGGCGGCGCCTATGACGTGATGGGCTCCAAGCACCTCGGCGGCGACATCAACCTGGCCTGGCCGACGGCACAGATCGCGGTGATGGGCGCGCAGGGCGCGGTCAATATTTTGTACCGTCGCGAACTGGCGGACGCACCGGACCAAAATGCGCTCCGCGCTCGCCGCGTCACCGAGTACGAGGACACGCTCGCGAACCCCTACATCGCGGCCGAACGCGGCTACGTGGACGCCGTCATCCGCCCGGCGGAGACCCGCGGCCAGGTCATCCGCGCGCTCCGCGCGCTGCGCGGCAAGCGGCAGACACTGCCGCCGAAAAAGCACGGAAACATACCGTTGTAGAACTGCCGGCACGCGCCAGCGCGGCCGCCGGGCCGCCGGGCAACCGCCAGCGCGGCCGCCGGGCAACCGCAAGCGCGGCCGCGGGGCAAGCCCGTCACTGAACGGCCCGCACCGCGGAAGCCCGCCGTCCGATTCTCAATCAGGGCGGATCTGAAGCCAGATAGCGCTGCTTCGCAGCCGGGGCGGGCAGCCGCTGTCCGGGACGGCCGCGATGGTGATGCTGGTCGCCCCCAGCGCGACAGCGAGCTCGTTTGTCCATCAGGTAGTGCCTGCCCAGCCGGTAGTCCGCGCGGCCGCCGGCCTCGCTGTCGCGCGCGACAGCGAGGCCGCGGTGCGGTAGCCGGCTGCCCGCACCAGGCCCGCCACGGCAAGCGCCAGCCCGGCAGCCCGCACGGCGGGCAGCTGAGGCGGCCGCCAGGTGCCCGCGGCAGTTCCGCCTTCGGCTGCCAGGTGCCCGCGGCAGTTCCGCCTTCGGTCGGCGCCTGTTGCCCGCGACGGGCACTAGAGTCGGATGACCATGACCGAAACTGGCTCGCCACTGCCGCTGCTCTCCCGCTACGCGATCATGATCGATGTCGGGTATATCTACGCATCAGCGGGCGAACTCCTCTTCAGCGCGGCATCCCGGCGCGAGTACCGGGTTGATGCCGACAAACTGATCCAGGCCCTGACCCGGCACGCGGACGATCAGGTCAGGGGCGAGCTACTCCGGGTGTACTGGTACGACGCGGCCAGAGACCGGGTGCCGACCATCGACCAGCGGGTCATTGCCCAGATGCCGTGGGTCAAGCTCAGGCTCGGCAACCTCAACGCGCGCGGGCAGCAGAAGGGAGTGGACGCCCAGATCCGCGCGGACATGGAGGCACTGGCCCGGCATCGCGCGATCACCGACGCCGTCCTCGTCGCCGGCGATGAGGACATGGTCCCAGCGGTCGAGGCTGCCCAGGCGTTCGGCGTCCGGGTGCACCTGTGGGGCGTGGAGCCGCCGTACGGCACCAACCAGGCCGAGCGGCTGGTCTGGGAGTCGGACACAGTGCAGGTGCTGGAGCGCTCCTTCATCGAGCCGTACTTCACCAGGCAGCTCCCGGCCGAGCCGGCGCCAGGCCCCGCCGCCCCGCCAGCCCGGCAGGGCCAGTCGGTCGCCGCCAGGCCCAACCCGGCGCTGGTCTTCGGCGACCGGCACGGGCCGCGCCCGCCGGCCAGGCCGGGCCCCGTCCCGCCGCCGGGCCCGGCCAGGCTCGGCCCCGAGCGGGAGCGGGTCGAGGAAGCGGGCGAGCACGTGGCGCAGAAGTGGATCCTGACCCGCGGCGAGGACAACATCCGCGACCTGCTGCCCGGGCCGATCCTGCCGCCGGTCATTGACAAGGAGCTGCTGGTCGATGCCGAGAAGGAGCTCGGCCTGTCGCTGCGGGCCTACCAGGAGGCCAGGGAGTGGCTGCGGGACGCGTTCTGGGCGCGGGTGCACCGCCAGTTCGGCATCGGCGTCGGCAAGTCGAGGAACTGAGATGCCGCCGGGTCCAGGGAAAAGACCGGGGTTTTACGCAGCCGTCCCGCCCGGTCCCGCTGCGCAGCCCGATCCTGCCGGGCCGCTGGTGCTCGGCATCGCCGCCGGCCGCCCGTCGGCCGAGGAGATCGCGGCGGTCGTTCTGGCCGTGCTCGCCACCCGGGCGGCGTCGGCTAGCGAGGCTGGGGTGGCGGGACGGCTCCGTAACAAATGGTCGTCGAGATCCTTGCTGGTACGCGAGCCGCTCCGGCGCGGCCCCGGCGGGTGGCGCGCCAGCGCCCTTCCCCGCTGACCTCGGCAGGGCACGCCGTCAGGGCACCAGCTCAACCGCCCTAGCATCTCCAGCCACAGCTGCACCTGCCGCCATGCGCCATCCGGCTCAGGCCGCTGGGGGAGGGGCGGTGAATGCGGGCTGCCTTGCATTCCCGCATTCATCGCGCGGGCGCGACCGCCGCCGGCGGCCAGCCACCTTCTCACCTAGACTCCTGCGCAGTCGAGAGGAGTCGGTTTCGTGCGCAAGGTCCTCATCGCCAATCGCGGCGAGATCGCCGTCCGGATCGTGCGGGCATGCCGCGATGCCGCGCTGGCCAGCGTCGCTGTCTACGGCGAGCATGACCTCGACGCGCTGCACGTGAGGATGGCCGACGAGGCGTTCGCCCTCGGCGGCCAGCGCGCGGCGGAGAGCTATCTCGACATCTCGAAGATCCTCAAGGCGGCTGCCGACTCCGGCGCGGATGCCGTGCATCCCGGGTACGGCTTCCTCGCCGAGAACGCGGGCTTCGCCCGTGAGGTCATCAGCGCGGGCCTGACCTGGATCGGGCCGCCACCCGCGGCGATCGAGGCGCTCGGCGACAAGACGGCGGCCCGGCATATCGCCCGCAAGGTCGGCGCGCCGCTCTCGCCGGGAACCGACGGTCCGGTGTCCGGCGCGCAGGAGGCGGCCGCCTTCGCCGCCGAGCATGGCCTGCCGATTGCCATCAAGGCGGCCTACGGCGGCGGCGGCCGGGGGCTGAAGGTCGCGCGGACGATGGCGGAGATCGCCGAGAAATTCGAGTCGGCGGTGCGCGAGAGCGTTGCGGCGTTCGGCCGCGGTGAGTGCTACGTCGAGCGTTACCTGGACCGGCCGCGGCATGTCGAGACGCAGTGCCTGGCGGACAGCCGGGGAAACGTGGTGGTCGTGTCGACCAGGGACTGCTCGCTGCAGCGCCGGCACCAGAAGGTCGTCGAGGAGGCCCCGGCGCCGTTCCTGTCCGCGGAGCAGGAGACGCTGCTGCGCGAGTCGTCCAGGGCGATCCTGCGCGAGGCCGCCTATATCGGGGCCGGTACCTGCGAGTTCCTCGTGGGCCAGGACGGCACGCTGTCATTCCTTGAGGTCAACACCAGGCTCCAGGTAGAGCACCCGGTCACCGAGGAAGTGAGCGGGATCGATCTGGTGCGCGAAATGTTCCGCATCGCCGATGGCGAGGAACTCGGCTACGGCGATCCTGAGCTGCGCGGGCATTCCATCGAGTTCCGGATCAACGCCGAGGACCCTGGACGCAACTTCCTGCCCGCGCCGGGGACGATCTCGGCGTGGCGGCCGCCGTCCGGCCCCGGCGTCCGGCTTGATGCTGGCTACGGCCCGGGGATGACGGTGCCCCAGGCGTTCGACTCGCTGATCGCCAAGCTGATCGTTACCGGGGCCAGCCGCGCCGAGGCGCTGCAGCGCGCACGCCGCGCGCTGGCCGAGTTCGAGCTCGGCGGCATGCCGACCCTGCTGCCGTTTCACCGCGCCGTCGTCAGTGATCCGGCCTTCACCGGTACGCCCTTCACGGTGCACACCCGGTGGATCGAGACCGAGTTCGCCGGGGAACTGCCGGCCCAGGAGGCGGCGTGGCCGGCCGGTGCTGACGGGCAGCCCGCTGCGCGGGAGCGGATCACGGTCGAGGTAGGCGGCAAGCGGCTGGAAGTGACCATCCCGGCCGGCTTCGCCGCCGGAGCCGCGGCCGGGATGGTCGCCGGGCCCGGGCGGGGCAGCGGGCCGGGCGGGACTGCCGGGGCGGGCCGTCGCCGGGCTGCCGCCGGGCCGGGCCGGGCCGCCGCCGGGCCGGGACAGGTCACCGCCGGGCCGGGACAGGTCACCGCCGGGCCGGGCCGGGCCGCCGCCGGGCGAGGCCGCCGCGGCCGGGCCGCCGCCGGCAGCGCCGCAGCCGCCGGCGGCGACGCGCTGGTCAGCCCGATGCAGGGCACGATCGTCAAGATCGTCGCTGCCGAGGGCCAGCACGTGTCGGCTGGGGAGACGGTCGTGGTACTTGAGGCGATGAAGATGGAGCAACCGCTGGCCGCGCACAAGGACGGCGTCGTCAGCGAGCTGGCCGTGCAGGTGGGCCAGACGGTCTCGGCCGGCGCGGTCATCTGCCAGCTGCGGGACTGAGCGGATGGCCCGCCTGGCCGGTGACCCCGGCGTCGCTAGATGGCTCAGGTTCGCGGCCGGCTTCCGGCTCCCGGCCGAGAACGTCGACTGGGTCAGGCACGAGCTCACCGACGCCGGCTGGCGGGGCCGGACGGTACTGCGGCACCTCGCCGTCATCATCCCCGTCTGCATCGTCATGGCGGTCCTGCTCGAGACGCTGCTGCCCGCCCCTGGCTGGCTCAGCCTGACCACGGTGGCGCTCATCCTGTGCGGCAGCATCTTCACCGTCACCGCCTACGCGGACGACATCAGGACGTCGCGGCTCCGTCAGCACGGCCTCGACGTCCCGGACGATCCTGACCTGGGCCATCCCGCCCACTGATCAGCCCGCCCGCTGATCAGCCCGCCCGCTGATCAGCCCGCTGGCTGATCATCCCGCTGGCTGATCATCCCGCCAGCTGATCATCCCGCCGGCTGATCATCCCGGCGCGAACGTCTCGTGGCCAGGCCGCCCGCCGGAAGCTGCTATGGATGTCGCATCGCTAGGCGCGGGTGCCTAGCGATGCGACATTCACAGGCGTTCAGGGCGCCGGGCGGCGGCTTCCTGGCCGGCTCGGTCAGGCGTCCTCGGCGGGACGCATCGGCTTCCTGGCCGCCTCGGTCAGGCGTCCTCGGCGGGACGCATCAGCTTCCTGGCCGCCTCGGTCAGGCGTCCTCGGCGGGACGCATCAGC
>DATGVY010000346.1:0-2723 GCA_035299845.1 Streptosporangiaceae bacterium | reverse complement strand
GGGTGATCTCCTCGTCCAGCTCGGCGGCCAGCTCGTCCAGCTCGCCAGTGTCCTGCCCGGCCGCGTCGGCGTGGTCGCGGTGCCGCTGGGTGTCGGGACGGTGCATTCATATTGCCCCTCCTGCAGTCGGGAGTTTGGATGTTTTTGTTTGTGACGCGGGTCTGTGCTGTGCTGGCCGAGCCGCGTTAGCAGATCTGGTGATGTGAGCGTGTCAGGCGGTGCTGACAGTTCTGGCGTCGTTGCGCTGAGGTCGCCTGCGTGGCGGGGTGCGGCGGGCCGCCGGGCTGAGGTGGCCGGATCGGGCGATCCGCTGGCGGCATGCGGCCTCGACCTTGCCGGTCCAGTGGATGAACAGCCTGCTGCCCGGGCCGCGGCGGGCGTCGAGCTGGGCCGATTCGATCCAGTAGTAGATGACGCCGATGCTGCAGCCCAGCCGCCAGGCGGCCTCGGTGACGCTGATCTCGCCGTCGGCCGCGGGGGACGCCGGGGCGGGGGCTGTGCGCGGGCGGGCGGCCCGGCCCAGGTGCGCGGACTGCCCGATCCGGGTGCGGCAGCCGGCCTGGACCTGATCGTTCCACGGGATGCAGAGCCGGCTACCCGCGCGGCGGGCGGTCAGCTGTCCGGTGTTGAGCCAGTGGTAGATGACGCCGGTGCTGCAGCCGAGCCGGCGGGCTGCCTCGGCCACGGAGATCTCGTCGCCGGCGTAGGGCGCCGGAGCGGGGATGTTGTAGGCGTGGCGGATCCACTGGACGGCCTTGACGTCGAACGGGCGCCCGTTGCCGGTCCTCAGCCCGGCGGCGTTCAGCTGCCCGGCCAGCTCGGCGGTGAGCGTGGCAGGGCCGAGCCGGGCAACCATCTCCACGGCTGGCGGCGGGCTGCGCCTGGCGGTACCGGGGTGGACGGCCCGGGCCGCGATGAGCTCGTCGGTTGCGCCGGTGTGCCAGCGGATTCCGATCCGCACCTTGGACGGGTCGGTTTCCGGCAGCAGGGTGACGTCGGCGATCAGGGTGCGCAGCAGCCGCTTGCGGTCCTTGCTGCTGGTAGCGGGCGAATGCCACAGCCCGGGCAGGTCGGCGGCGAGTCTCTCCAGCTCAGCCCGGCCGGGCAGCGGCGGCAGCGTATCCCGGGCGGCGTCCAGTTGCTGCTCGGCCTCGGCGAGGGCGGCGAGCCTGTCTTCCCAGCGGGCCTCCAGGCTGCGGGCGACCAGCCGGTTCTCCGGCTCGACCTGGCAGAAGGAACGCTCGGCCCGGCTGGCGTCGTAGCGGGCCCGCTCCACGGCCAGCTCGGCGGCCCGGCTGACCCGCTGATGCCGGCCCGCGACATCGTCGGCAGCCGACAGTGCCAGGGCGACCTGGTCGGGGGTGAGCGCGTCGAGCAGCAGGCGCGCGACCGCGTCGTCGACCGTCGCGGCGGCGACGGACCGGCAGGTGGGCGTGGTCAGCCGGTCGGCGCGGGAGGAGCACTCATAGGACGGCCGCTGGTCGGTGTGGTAGTTCGTGCGCATCGGCTTGCCGCAGCTGCCGCAGAAGATGATGCCCTGGCACAGCGCGCAGCCTTCGCGCGGCGGCCGTGCCCCGGCGTTGGTCCGGTTCGCGGCCAGCTTCGCCTCGTTGGCCAGGTAATCCGCCCAGGTGATGTAACCCTCGTGGTGGTCCTTGATCAGGACCGGCCATTCGGCGCGGGGCCGCTCTGCCAGGGTCGTGTGCACCGTGCCGCTAGGGTCGACGGTGCGGCGGGAGGCATACCGGCCGTGCACGTACACCCCGGCGTAGCCAGGGTTTTTCAAGACCCCGATCACGCGGGCGTGGGTCAGCCGGCCCCAGCGCAGCTGCCCGGCCCAGGCCCCGCCGTAGGCGCGCAGCGGGAACTTGCGGTCCTTGAATACTGCGACGACCCCGTAGGCTGACCCGCACGCGGCGAACGCGGCGAACACGTCAGCGACCGCGGCCTGGACCTCGGCATCGGGGTCGGTCACGATATCGCCGGCGTCGTCGTGGACGTAGCCGACCGGCAGCGGGGTGCGCAGCTCGCCCCGCCCGGCCGCGGCCCGCTTGCTGGCCTGCAGCCGCTGCGCCATCACGTGGAGCTCCATCTCTCCCATGGTGCCCTTGAAGCCCAGCAGGACGCGGTCGTTCATGTCGGCCGGGTCGTAGACCCCGTCCGGGTCGATCAGCAGCTTGCCGGTGATCCGGGCGAACTCCGCCAGCCGGGCCACGTCGGCGTTGGACCGGGCCAGCCGGGTGATCTCGATCCCGAAGATCGCCCCGACATCGCCGCCGCAGACCCTGGCGACCAGCTCGGTGAACCCCGCCCGGGCCACCCCCCACTTCCCGGAGATCCCCAGGTCGGTGTCGATCACCTCGATCGACGTGCGTGCCCAGCCCAGCTCGGCCGCCTTGTCCGCCAGGCCGTACTGGCTCCTGGTCGACTCGGTATGCTGGCGGACCTGGGCCATCGAGGACTGCCGCAGGTAGATTAGCGCCGCCCGCTCCCGGTGACTGCTGCTGATCTTGTGCTCGCCGTTCACCCGTGCCTCCCAGCACCGAGATGGCCATGTTGGCCAGCACCACCACCGCTTCCGCCCGCGCGGAGCCGGCCAGCACGGCGGCGGCCATCGTCTACCTCAGCTCTCGCCGGGCCAGCAGCTCGGCGTTGACCGCCGAGATCTCCGCCAGCACCGCCTCGGCCGCCTCGCCGTGCTGCAGGTAGCGGCGCACGACCTC
>DATGVY010000345.1:0-3722 GCA_035299845.1 Streptosporangiaceae bacterium | reverse complement strand
CGAGACCGTGCTGGGACCTCGTCAGCCACTTCGGCCCGCTGCTCGACGGCGACATTCCAGTGACATCGGCCGACGACCCGGTGAGAACGGTCGAGCGGACCCGCGGCGGTTCGAGGACTCTGCCAAGTCCGCGCTGTCAGGCCTGCGATGACGGTCGCGCAGCCCGACGACGTGACTCGCGGGGCGGCTCTGGCGGCCGATCGCGCGGTTGGCGGGCCGCGGCGGTCATCTCCCGATCGCGCTCGCGCCGCTGGCCTGGGGGGAGCCGCTGCACGAAGCGCTAGCCCCGCCTTCCGCACGTGGCCATAGATCAACTTAGGGGGTCCGCGGAGATCGCCTGACGAGCCCGGCCAATGGCGGCTGGCGTTCTGTTGCGCCCGTCAAAGTCGCCTGTGGTAGTGCCGTGGCCAGCGGGTTAGAGATCAGGTGGACATGCGGGCGGCGAACTGGCAGGATTCCGGGCGTGGCCTCATGGACCCGCGATCTGACGGTACGGCCGGCGTCACGCGCTGAGACGGCCAGGTTCGATCAGCTGCTACGGGCCCATCACTGGCTCGGCGCGCGCCTGTTCGGGCGGGTGGTCCGGCATGTCGCGGTGCTGGACGGCGCGTGGGTCGCTCTGGTTGGGTACGGGTCGGCGGTGCTGCGGTGCACAGCCCGGGATGCGGTTATCGGCTGGCCGGACGCCGACCGCCTGGGCCGGCTGCCGATGCTGGCCGGCCAGCAGCGGTTCTGCGTGCTGCCGCAAGGGCGGCGGCCGATGCTGGCCTCGGCGGTGCTGGCGCGGTCGCTGGCCCGGCTGCCCGGCGACTACCTGGATCTGCACGGCCAGGTCGTGCTGGCGGTTGAGACGTTCACCGACCCGGCCCGGCATGCCGGCGCGTGCTATGCCGCGGCCGGGTTCGCGTGCGCCGGGTCTACCGCGGGTTATGCGCGGGGGGCGGGCGGGCGCGGGTATGCCTTCCACGGACGGGTGAAGCGGTGCTGGCTGCGCCAGGTGGCCCCCGGCGGCCTGGCCGCGCTGGGGGCGCCGGCCCCGTCGGTGTTGTTCGATCCGCCCGCGCCATCGGTGTGGCTGGACCTGACGGCGGCGCAGGCCGCCTCGCTGTGCGCCCATCTGGGCGCTGTGTTGCGTGATCCGCGCGATGCCCGCGGGGTCCGGCATGGCCACGCCGCGACGGCGGCGATCGCGGCGGCGGCCCTGCTGGCCGGGCACGCCGTCCCGGCATCGATGGCCGGCTATGCCGCCGGGTTCGGGCAGCAGGCGCTGGCGGTGTTCGGCGCCCGCTGGTCCGCCCGGCAGGGGGCCTATGGTGCGCCGTCGGAGTCGAGTTTCCGCCGGTTCCTGCACGCCCTGCCGCCGGGTGAGCCTGGCGCCGCGATCGGCTCCTGGCTGGCCGGGCAGGCCGCCGCCGGCGCTCTGGATCCGCGGCGGGCCCGGCGGCTGGCCGCCCGCGTGGCCGCTGCCGCCCCGGCGGTGCGGTGATGGCCCGCCACCGGCAGGCCACGCGGGCAGCGGAAGTGGCCTATGCCGATGTCCCGGCACGGCAGATCAAGATGCTGGGTTCCCTGCCGGTCATCGCCTCGTTCTGCCGTCGGCTGGGCATCGCCGCCATCATTGACGACCTGGTGCCGATCCGCGACGTCGCGGCCGTGACCATCGGGCAGGCCGTAGAGGCGATGATCTGCAACCGGCTCACCTCACCCGCCCCGCTGGTGCACGTCCGGGACTGGGCCCGGACCTGGGCGGTGCCCGAGGTTCTGGGCATCCCCGCGCTGGCGCTGAACGACGACAAGCTCGGCCGCACCCTGGATGCGATCGCCCCCCACCTGGAGGAGATCACCGGGGCGGTCGCGGTCCGCGCGATCGGCGCCTTCGGCATCGACATCAGCCAGCTGCACTGGGACATGACCAGCTTCTCGCTGTACGGCGCCCGCGAGCAGCCCGATGAGGACTATCCCGCCCCCGGCTACGGGCATCCCAAGGACCGCAGAACCGATCTGCTGCAGATCCAGGCGGGCATCGCCGCGGCCGGCGACGGCGGGATCCCCGTCTACGCCTGCGCCTACAGCGGCGGGGACGCCGAGATCTCCCAGGTGACCGGGGCGATGACCGCCCTGAAGAAGATCGCCGGGGCGAAGAAGTTCCTGCTGGTCGGCGACTCCAAGCTGATCAGCTACCACAATGTCGCCGCGATCAGCAAAGCCCGCTGCACGTTCCTGGCCCCCGCCTCCAAGACCTACGTCAAGGCCGCCGAGCTGGGCGCCTGCGACCTGGGCAAGGCCACCGAGGTCGCCTACACCGCCCAGCGGGATGCGCGCAAGGACCCCGGGCAGCTGGGCCGCTGGCACGTGCTCGGAGACGATCAGCCATTCTGGATCCGCAACTCCAGGCGCAAAAGCGACCCGCCGATCCGGCTGCGCCGCGTCTTCGTGCACTCCACCGCCCGCGCCGCTGCCGCCGCCACCAGCCGCGCCAAGAAGCTCGCCCGCGCCGAAGACGACCTCGGCCGCCTGGTCTCCGGCCTGGGCGGCCGGTTCTACCCCAGCGAGCAGAAGGTCACCGCCCGGCTCCAGCAGATCGCCCGCGACCGTAACGTCGGCCCCTACCTGCGCTGCACCCTCGGCACCGCCCCCGCCGGCGGCCCCGAGGGCAGCGAGGAAACGGCCGGCACCGGCCAGACCGGACCCGGCCCGGCGGACACCCGGCAGGGCAGCGGCAGCGGCGGACCCGGCAAACCCGCCCTCACCTGGTGGTTCGACCAGGCCGCCACCGACGCCGAAGCCGCCACCGACGGCTGGTACGCGCTGCTCACCAGCCTCGATGACCAGATCACTCCCGCTGAGGTGCTGCTGCGCTACAAGGCCCAGGAAGCCGTCGAACGCCGCTACGGAAACCTCAAGGGACCGCTGGCGGTCGCCCCGATGTTCCTCAACAGCAACCGGCGGATCGCCGCGCTGATCACCGTGATCAGCCTCGCGCTGCTGGTCTTCTGCCTGATCGAACGGGAAGCCCGCCGCAACCTCGCCCCGCAGACCAGACTCGAGGGCTTGTACAACCGGCAGCCCGCCCGGCCCACCGGCCGGCTCATCCTGACCGCCCTAGCGGGCATGCAGTTGTTCCCGGCCACCGCCACCAGCCCGGCGCAGATCCCCAGGCCCAGCCCGGTCCAGGCCCGGCTGCTCGAACTGCTCGGCGTCGACCCGACCCGCCAACCGCCATAACACCAGCCCAGCGGGCGTGACCTATGCCCATGTGCGAATTACGGGGCTAGCCGCGATCGCCAGCTAGCAGAGCCTCGCGTGCCAGGCGATCGCTGAGGTGTCGGTCAGGGAGGCGACCTGGTCGACCACCACGCGCAGCCTGCCCGGGTCGGACGCCGCCGCCCGGTAGGCGGGCCTGAACATCGGATCGAGCGCCTCGGGCGCCCCGGCCGCCAGCGCCGCCGCCAGCTCGGTCAGCAATTCCCGCTCCCTGGCCTGCGACGCGGCCACGCCGGCCCGCCCCATGACATAAAACGCGGTCACCCCCTTGAGCAGCGCGCATTCCATCCGCTGCCGCCAGGGGACAGTGAGATCCGCGGCATAACGGGCGAGCGGCGTACTCCCGGCGGGCCGGGTGGCTCGCAGCGCCGCGTCGCAGAACCGCCCGATCAGCTCGCTGGTCAGGTTCTTGACCGCCGCTGCCGTCTGCGGCTCACCGTCGAAGTTCCTTGGCCAGA
>DATGVY010000344.1:0-17192 GCA_035299845.1 Streptosporangiaceae bacterium | reverse complement strand
CTGGCCCGTCACGGCGTGCCGGTCGCGACCGCGGCGGCCGACGTCACCGACACCCCGGCGCTGGGCCGTGCGGTTGCTGACATCGCGGCGGCGCTCGGCGGCCTGGACCATCTGGTGGCCAACGCCGGCGGCACCGTCGGCGGGAACCTCGCCGATTCGGCTCCCGGCGATTTCGCGGCCACGTTCGCGCTGAACGCCGGGCACGCCGCCGAGCTGATCCGGGCCGGGCTGGCGCACCTGCGCGCCGCGGACAGCGGCGCTGTGGTGATCATCTCCTCGATCACCGGCATGCGCGCGGCACCGCGGGCCACCTACGCCGTCGCCAAGGCGGCCGAGATCCACCTCGCCGCGGTCGCCGCCGCCGAGCTCGCGGGCTGGGGCATCCGGGTCAATGCCGTCAGCCCGGGTTCCGTCCTGTTTCCCGGCGGGTCCTGGGAGGCATTCGGTAGGGACAACCCCGCGGCGTTCGCCGCGTTCGCCGGCGCCCAGTTCCCGTTCGGGCGGCTCGGCCGTCCCGAGGAGGTCGCCGATGTCGTCGCCTTCCTGTTGTCGCGCCGGGCGTCCTGGGTCACCGGCGCCAACATCGTGGTCGATGGCGGCCAGCGCTACCCCAGCGCCAGGCAGTTCGGGCAGCGCTGACCTTTCCGGCCAGATGCGCAGCTGTGCGGCCAGCCGGGCGGTCAGCGCCGCATGGGGCCGGCAGAGTCCGTGCGGCGCACGGTGTGCCCGCGATCACAGCGGCGGGTGCCGTCACGCAGCCGTGCCCCTCACCACGCTGGGGACGCTGACTCGCCAGGAGCGGGAAGCTTGGTAGACACGAACGGCGCACGGTCAGTGCCGCTGGGTGCAACGGCTCGGCGGGTGTGACGCGTCTTCTGGGTAGGCCCGAGGTGGTGGCGTGGAGCTCGATGATGTGCTGACGGAGCTGGTCGCGCATTCCGGCGATCGGCTGCTGCGGGTCGGTTATCAGCTGACCCACGATCGCGCGGCGGCGCAGGACCTGGTGCAGGAAGCGCTGCTGCGCGTCTACGGCTCGGTGCGCCGCCGCGGCCGCGCGCCGGAGGACTGGTACGCCTACCTGCGCCGTGCGGTGATCAACGAGTATGTGCGCACCCGCCGGCTGCGCAGCAGCACCGAGGTCGTGACCGACATGGTGCCCGAACGGCCGGCGGCCGGGTGCCAGGAGGACCGGATCGCCGACCGGGCGCAGCTGTGGGCCGCGCTCGGGGCGTTGAGCTCGCGGCAGCGCGCGGTGCTGGTGCTGCGTTATTACGAGGGCCTGGCGGACCGCGAGATCGCGGCCCTGCTTGGCTGCCGTGAGGCGAGTGTGCGCAGCCTCGCCAGCCGGGGGCTCGCCGTCATGCGGCAGCTGGCTGTGCCCGTCGGCATCGCGGAGGAGGATCGGACGTGAGCAACATCGAGGACGATATCGGCCAGGTGATGGCGGGGCATGACGTTGAGGCGCCGGGTGCGGCGGACCTGCTGCGCGCCCTCGAGCACGCGTCCGGGCCCCGGCGGCGCCGGGTGCGGCGGTACCGGGCTGGCTGGTACCTGCCGCTCACCGCCGCGGCTGCCGTTGCCGCCGTGGCGGTGGGCAGCGCCTGGGCCGGCGGGCTCCTCGGCGGCCGCCAGCAGGCACCCGCGACGGTGCACGGGGGAGCCGGCCGGGTTCCGCGGCTGTCCTGCCCGGCGAGCTACGCCGGTCAGGCCCCGTGGGTGCCGGCCAGGCCGGCCGGCGTCGACGGCCGCTCGCGCCTGGTACCGCAAAGGACGCCCAGCTCGGCGCTAGTTTGTGCCTACACCGGCAGCAATACGGCGAACCGGCAGGCCGGGTGGGCGCTGTCGGGGCGGCGGTCGCTGACCGGCGGGCTCGCCGGGCTGGCCGGCCAGCTCACCTGGCAGCCCCGCCGCCGACCCGGTCAGCCGACCGCCTGCACGCTCGTCGGCGGGAAGCAGACCAACTACCTGATCGGCCTCACCTACTCCGGCGGCGGGACGATCTGGGTGGCCGCCACCCACGACCCCAACGACTGCGTCAGCAGCTCCAACGGCAAGTTCGCCAGCTTCGGCGTCGTCGGTCCCCGCGTGAGCCGGGCGTTCGCCTCCGGCCGGTGGCCCGCCCGGCAGCCGGTGTCGTGCAACCGGCCCGGCCAGGACATCGGCCGGCTCGGCCAGGACACGGCGATGGTCCCCGCGGGCTCGACGTCACTGACCATCTGCGCACCCACAGCCCGCACCCTCACCTCCGGCTACCAGACCCTGGTCTCGGCGCTCAACTCGCTGCCGGCCCGCCCCTCGACCCGCAGCTGTTCCCCCACGCCCAGGCCCTCCGCACCGAAATACCAGCTCCTGTTCTCCTACCCTCAGGGTCCGCCGGTCCTGGTCTCCATCATCAGCGGCTGTCACCCGGAGATCGACAATCTCAGCCTGCAGTCGAACAGCGCGAGCAGCATCCTGCCGATCATCCAGCAACTACTGACACCGAAATAGCCGCATCCTTTTGCTGCCCCGGCCACCGGTCAAGACGGCCCCGGCCGGAGCAGCCAGCCCGCCCTGGTCCGCAGGAAATAACCGATCGTCCGCTCTGACCAGGTTCCGGGACTGCACACCGGCCCGCCGACGCGACAGAACTCGACATCTGGCCACGGCCGCGGCCAGCAGCTGTGCTACCGGGGCCGCCGCGGGCACGGAGGATGCACGGGCCTTATGCGGCGCTCGGCCGGCGCGCGATGAGCGCGGCGCCGCTGCGCTCGTAGCCGCGCTGCCAGTACACCCATGCTCCGACGACCCCGCCGTAGAGCAGGTGGCTGATGAAGAACGGCACGCGGGGGGTGAAGTCCACGATCTCGCTGTTCCAGGCAGGGGCGACTGCATAGATCATGATCACGTACAGCAGCGCGCCGCCTGCTGCCGCTGCGGTCACGTAGCCGGCCGGGGTGGCCAGCACCCGGAGACCGGACCGGATCAGCACGGCCAGCGCGACCGCGAACGCGGCTCCCGTCCCGGCGGACATTGCCAGGTGCAGCAGCCCGCCCACGATGGCGTGACTTGCCACCAGCGGCTCGTTCATCATCGCGGTGGTGCCCGTGGCATGGTGACCCATGGCGGCATGACCGGCCATCGCGGTCTTACTGGGCATGGCGCTGGCCATTGCCGAGTGCGTCGGCATCGGGCTGGCCATTTTCGTGTGGCCAGGCAGGGCGGACTTGGCCATGCGCTCCGCCGGCATCGCCGCTGTCATCCCCGCGCCGCGAAACACCCAGGCGGCGAAGCAGACATTGAGGATGGTAAGGAACCCCATGCCGGTGCTGGCGTTGTAGCTGGCCATCAGCAAGAACAGCACCATCCCGCCGAGCAGGCCGCCGACCGCGGCTGTCCGCAGCAATTTGAGATCGATCCTGGCCAGCGCCGCAAGCGGCCCCGGACTGGTCGTGACATCAGCCATTGCCTAGCCCTTCGCATATGCGCGTGGGCGCCGATCCTGTCCGGCGCGCCGTGCTCTGGTCCTGACAATGTGTGAAGACGCCGCCGCCGCAAGCTTGATTGCGCCGCGCCGGGATCAGGGCTGGGGAAGCAGCCGAGCCAGGCGGGGCAGCTCGGCCGCGGGAACCGCCCCGGCCACGATCTCCGGCCGCGCCCCGTTGAGGCAGTACAGGCTCAGGTGACCGATCCGGGCCGACCATCCCATCCCGGGGCCGGTCATCCCCTTGGCGCCGGGCGGCATCGGGAACGGTGCCGCCGAGACCGCCACCGTCGCCTCGGCGCCGCCCAGCCGCCAGGTGCGCAGTGTCACCCGCTGGCCGCCGGCGGTCACCGTGACCGGGTGGCCGACCTCGACCGGCACCGTGGGCCGGCCGCTGCCAGGGTGCGGCATCGCCTGGGCATACCGCACGACCGCGGCCACGGCCGCCGGCTCCTGCGCCCGGCCACCCGGAAGCACGACCGCGAGCACTGCTGCGGCCAGGCCGGCGGCCAGCGCCCCGGCACCCGCCAGCACGCGCCATCGCGGCCAGCGGCGCCGGTTCTGCCGTGGCTGGGGTTGCGCGGCGGCGGCCACCTCGACGGCGAGCCGGACCCGGTCGGCCAGGCCGGGCGGCGCGGGCTGGCGCAGCAGCTCGGCGGCCACCTGGCCGGCCTGGTCCTCGCGTACCGCCTGCCAGCAGTCCTCGCAACCCAGCAGGTGCTCATCGAAGCGGCGTGCTGCCGCGGGGTCCAGGTCCCCGGCCAGGAACGCGATCAGCATCTGGTCATGGCTCATGACCCACCCCCGCCTCGGTCAGCAGCCCGGCGAGCTTGCGCCGACCCCGGTGCACCCGGGCTAGCACAGTGCCCCGCGGGCAGCCCAGCAGCTCCGCGGTCTCCCGCGCGGTGTAACCGGCCACGTCCATCAGTACGATGCACCACCGCTGCTCGGCTGGCAGCCGGGCCAGGCAGCCTGCCACCGCCTCGGCATCCAGAGCGGCGATGACCACGTCGGCCACATCGGGCAGCTCGCCGGGCCGCCTAGGGTCGGCCCGGCCGCCTTCCTCGCAGCCAGCCCGCGCGCTGTCCGCGGGCGGATAGCCGGTCAGCTCGCGCGGCCGACGCCGGCGGCGGCGCGCCTCCGAGCGGGCCGCGTTCAGGCAGATTGCAGCCAGCCACGCGCGGGTGTTCTCCCCGCGGTAGGCGTCGAAGGCGGCATACGCGCGCAGGTAGGTCTCCTGCACCAGGTCCTCGGCGTCCTGCCCGCCCGGCGCCGCGTGACGCGCGATGCGGTGCACCACGTCCAGGTACGGCAGCGTGGCTTCCAGGAACGCCCGATGGTCACCGCCCACGGCTCTCCACACCCATCTAAGACGCCGCCCGCCGCGCGCTGATTGCATCACCCGCCGGCCGGTGCCGTCCACTGCGGGCGATCCCGGCCGCCCCGGCGGCCGGCCGTCTCGCCGGAACTGGCCCGGCTGCGGCACCCGGCCGCCCGCGAGGTAGCCGTGGCTGGACACCAGAAACGGCACCGCGAAGTTGAGCCCGACCCGCAGCCAGGTGCCGGTCGGTCGCGACGCAGCCGCTGTCGTCTGGGCTAGGCCATTACGCGCAGCCCGCGCCAGGCGGCTCCTCCCCGAAGTCGAAATATCGTGTGCGCTCGACGGCGAGGCCACCGGTTCCCAGAAACGGGCCGCGGATCCGGCCCCGGTGCAGGCGAACGCAGCGGTAGTGATGCGGCGCCAGCGCGACCGCGCGGGCATGAACAAGGTCACTGTGCCACTCGGACGGCACCTCGGGCGTGCCGAACAACACGAGGTTGCCGTGCACGCCGCGCTCGAACTCGGCATCGTAATAACTCAGCAGCCCGGCCGCGGCGTAGCGCGCCAAGCGCCCTGCTATTTCGGCCTCGAGCTGGTAGATCGCGGCGTGGTCCATCCCGCGGCGCTGGTCACCGAAGAACCCGACCGCCGTGACCTGACGCGCCGTCAGCAGGGCGGAGGTGCGTGGCACGACCAGCCAGTGCCGCCAGCCCGCCGCCTTGTGCTCGAGCAGTTCCACCGAGATCGGCGGGCTGGGCCAGGACCGCGCCTCGAGCCGCAGGCGCGTGAGCATCCGGTCCATGACGGCAATGTCGGCCAGCGTGTGCTCGGGATCGGTGAAGGCCCGGCCGCGGAGGCGCTGCCGGGCCCCAAGCGCCTGGTATCGCCGCACATTCCGATGCTACGGCGCCGTTCGCTTCTCCACGGACGTGAGTTGGGGCCCGGAGTTACCAGCGCCATTCGTATGGACCTTCCGCGTCCTGCCTGCCGCGCCGGCCTCGCACACGCCATGGTGCCTGGCCAGCTCGGCCGTTCGGCACGATCTCGCAGAGCATGCCGACGCGCAGCATCAGTGTCCCTGTTCAGCGACGTAATCGGCGCGGCGGACCACTCCGGTGAGGGCTTCGCCCCGCAGGTATCGGCGCACGTTCTCGGCGGCCAGGCGGGCGGCGGAGAGCATGGTCCCCGGCACTATGCTGGAATTGTGCGGGGAGCCAATCAAATTGGGCAGGTCGAAGAAGGGGTAATCGGGCCGGAATGGGGCGTCCCCGGCCGGCTCATCCCACCAGGTGTCTATTCCGGCACCGAACTGCGGGTGCGTGCGCAGGTGCTCGTACAGCGCGCCCTGATCGACTATCGCGCCTCTGGCCACATTCACCAAAATGGCGGTTGGCTTCATCAGGGCGAACTCACGCCTGCCGAGCAGCCCGCGGGTGGCCAGGGCCAATGGCAGCGAGATGACGAGCACATCCGCCACCGCGAGCACCCTGTCCAGGTCCGCCAGGGTGCCCACGAACTCAGCGGGTTCGCTGGTTCGGCCGCTGCGGTTCACGGCGTGGATGCGGGCGCCGAACGCCCTCATCAACCGCGCTGTGGCGGTGCCGGTCCCACCAAAACCAAGGATGGCGCAGATCGCGCCATCCAAGACCAGCGACGGCGCCCATTTGTCGAACCGTCCGGCGGCGAGGGCAGCATGCCGCTGCGGCAAGCGTTTGGCGAGGCTGAGCGTCATCGCCAGCACGTGCTCCGACATCGCCCCCGCGTAGCCGCCGGCATTGCTGGCCAATATCAGCCGGTCCGGCAGCGCCGAGAAGTCGACCGCGTCGACACCGGCCGGAAGCAACTGGATGAAACGGAGCCGTGAGGCCTCCCGAAGCGCGCCTGCCGGAATCTCTTTGGGCAGCTCCCATGCGAGCAGAGCCTCGGCACGCCGCAGCGTCTGCCTGCGCTGTGCATCATCCAGCTCATAGGTGCAGACGACCTTGGCATCACCAGCGAGGACTTCGGAGTTGACCCGGGCAAAGTCCTCATCTGCCGGGTAGCTCACCGCTACCAGCCGCTCCTGGGCCATGGGCCATCCTTCCAGTCGCGTGCTGGCGCGCCAGCAGGTATGCCCTGATTCTCACCCGAGCGCGACCTGGCCGCCTGGTCTGTCCCTGAACCGGGGGGGCCGGGATCGTGGCCGGAACCCGGGGCGGCCGAAGGCCGCCCGGCTCGCTGGGCGGCAGGGCTGGAGTATCATCCGGCGAAGCGTTGCCCGCTGCCCCACCTGGGCGCCCGCGGCTTGCGGGTTGTCTCTGCCGGGGGCGAGACGAGCCTGGAGGATCGCGTGCCTGATCTGCTCGAGTTGCTGAGGCATGGCCCCGTCGTGTGCGCCGAAGGCTACCTTTTCGAGTGTGAGCGGCGGGGCTACCTTCAGGCGGGGGCGTTCGTCCCCGAGGTCGTACTGGATCACCCGGAGGTAGTCGAGGGGCTGCATCGAGAGTTCGTGCACGCGGGTTCCGACGTAGTCGAGGCGTTCACGTACTACGGTCACCGGGAGAAGTTGCGGGTTATCGGCAAGGAGGACATCCTCGAGCCGCTCAACCGCCAGGCCCTCCGCATCGCCGCCCGGGTGGCGCGGGAAACGGGCACGCTGCTGGCCGGCAACCTGTGCAACACGAATGTCTATGAGCCCGGAGCGTCCGCTGAGCAGGCTGTCCGGTCTGCGTTCGAGGAACAGGTGAGCTGGGCTGCCGAGGCCGGCGTGGACTTCGTCATCGCCGAGACCTTCAGCTGGGCTGGCGAAGCGCTGCTTGCCCTGGAGGCCATCCGCGCCGCTGGCCTTCCCGCCGTAGTGACCTTCGCCGTCCACAGAGAAGGCACCATGCGCGACGGGATCAGCCCGGCGGACGCTTGCCGCCAGGCGGAGCAGGCCGGGGCAGACGTGGTCGGGCTCAACTGCATTCGCGGCCCGCTGACCATGCTGCCGCTGCTGACCCCGATTCGCGAGGCCGTGTCGTGTCCAGTCGCGGCTCTGCCTGTGCCCTACAGGACCACCGAGGCGCAACCCTCGATGCAGGCCCTGCGCGACCCCGCACGCGGCGGGGCCCAGGCCTTCCCAACCGCGCTCGATCCCTTTACCTGCACCCGCCATGAACTCAGCGAGTTCGCCACGGCCGCCCTCGCCCTCGACGTGCGATACCTCGGTATCTGCTGTGGCGCCGGCCCGCATCACGTGCGGGCCGTGGCCGAGGCGGCAGGCAAGGCGCCGCCAGCATCCAGTTACTCGCCGGACATGTCGAAGCATTCGTTCCTCGGCTCGGCCCCCGGCATCACCCAGAGCTACCGGGAGTATGCACCCAACTTGTAGCCAGACCGGCCAGCCGTCGCGGCGCATGCGATCGACCTGCCGCAGCGGGACGCACCGGCCGCGGCCCGGCAGCACTGCAGGTCCCTGCGGGTGTCCTCAATGTGGCCGATCTTGACCTGTTGCTCGATGACCCGAGATGCTAGCTCCACCATCGATAGGACAGGGATGAGCCGTGAGTACACCAGCACATGCTCCGTACGTCGTCATCGGCGCCGGCATGCACGGCCTCTCCACGGCCTGGCACCTAGCCAGGGAGCTGGAGGCACGCGGCGCCGGCAGTGGCGAGGACATCGTGCTTCTCGACAAATCCGGTGTCGGGGCGGGCGCGTCTGGGATTGCCTGCGGCACGATCCGCAACAACTACTTCCAGCCGGCCATGCGCGAACTCATGGCGCACAACGTGTCGGTGTGGGAATCCGACCCGGATGCATTCGCCTACCACCCCGTCGGCTTCCTGCAAACCGCGCCCGAGGCCATGCACGCCGACGTTGTGCAGATCTACGAGGAACAGAAGGCGATCGGATACGAGTCCGTCCTGGTCGAGGGGGAGCAGGCCTGCCAGGCCTACCTGCTCAGCATGTTCCCCGACTGGCAGGCGCCCGGCGCGACCACGGTCTTGCATGAGAAGCAGGGTGGGTACGCCAATAACCGGCGCTCACTGGACGGCCTGGCGGCCAAGGCCCGGGCCATGGGCGTTCGGATCGAGCCGGGCACGCAGGTGACCGGCCTGCGGTTGTCCGGCGGCGCGGTCACGGCGGTCGAGACGGACCGCGGGACCATTGCCTGCGACAAGCTCGTCGTCGCGGCCGGGCCATGGATCCGCGACTTCTGGGCGATGCTCGAGTTGCCGGACCGCATCGACGTCACCGGCACCGACGGGACCGTCTACCCGGCCCGGCCCATGTGGACCTACTGGGCCCTGCAGGAAGGAACGCTCAAGGTCGATCCGGGTATGTTCACGACCAGTGCCGGCGACTTCCCGCCCGTGGTGCACGTGGATTCCGACGCCCCGCTGTACGACGACATCGACGGTTCGCTCATCACCGACACTATGTGGGGAATCTATTTCAAGCCGGACTTCAGTTTCGGCGGGGTCCAGGGCGGAAGCGCACCCTACGTCGTCGACCGCCCAGCCGGAGAGGTCGCGGTCGACCCATACGGCCCGGCCAGCCCCGAGTTCGTCGTGGGCGAAGGCTTCACCCGGATGTGGACCTCCGGGCTCGCGCACTGCCTCAAGCGGTTCGAGAATCAGCGCCACCTGTACAGCAAGGAACCCTCCGGGGGCATCGGGGCGTTCACCCCGGACAGCTTCCCTGTCTTCGACACCTTCTGCGAGAACGCGTACGTGATTGCCGACTCCAACCACGGCTACAAGATGATCGGCGTGGGCGCGCTGGTGGCCAGGGAACTGCTCGGCGAGCAGCAGGCGCTGCTCGAGCCGTTCCGGTTCTCCCGTTACCGCACAGGCAAGCTGCACCCCGTCAGCCACTCGCCGTTCCCGTGGAGCTAGGGACGCGACGCTATCGTCGAACAGACCGTCCGCCGCACGATGCTCAACCGGGCAGCGACCCTCGAGGACGTCGGGAATGTGGCGTGCTTCGCGGCCTCTGACTGGGCTCGCACGGTCACTGCTACAGCGATCAACATGACATGCGGCACACAGGTCGGCTGACCGCCGCGCCTTCCCAGTCTGTCCGGTTACCGGCGGTAGCCGTGCAGCGCCGAGCGACCGGATGCACGCGCCCGGTTCGCCGGCCGTCGGTAGTGCTGCCCGGACCCGGAGCGTGCCCGGCAGAAGCCGACTATCCGCTCCGTACTACCGTGCTCTGGTCTGCGCCAACGTGGCCAGGACAGGCCTACGCGTCAGGTTCGGGTTCTTCGTCCGCGTCGGCAAGCTCGGGCTCAACCCCGCCTTCCCTGTGCTGCTCTTGGGCGCGAAGCAGCTCTCGCATCAAGGCAGCCTCGCGGGCGTCGTCCAGCGCATCAGACTCCCCGCTCAGCCCGTCGTCGGAACTGCCTGGCGGCGATGCTCGGTCACTCATGGTCCCATCCTCCTCACAGCCGGATTCCTGGCCCAGCATCCGGCGGAAGCCATTGTCCCAGCCGGGATCGCTCCTGCGCCTGCCCATGCCCATGTCGACCTCATACGCGGTCATCTGCCGGTCGGTATAGCGCTTCACCACCGAGGGATCGGCGATCTCGAGACGTCCGCGGCGACCTGTTCGCCGCGGGTGCCCGTCCCGGCTGCGGCGCCCAGGCGAGATAAGCGGCCCGGTCGGGAAATACCAGTGAGCGACTTCACGATCGGCTTGTCGCTCGTTCTGGCCATTGGGCGTCCTCGACGTCGATGAACAGCTCCCGGCCGCCCGGCAGCATCACGCCCAGCGAGTATGAGATGGTCCCGGGGAACATCTCCGTCTGGCCGAGGATCTCGATGTCGACGACTTCGGGGTGGCTGACCAGCAGGCGGCACAATACGCTGCCCGCATGGTCGGCTGGGACCGCCACGGGCTTGCTGGCGTCATCCGGACACGTCATGCGACCACCGCGCGACTGGGGTGGCAGCCGTGAGCGTGCTCCGCGGCTGCCGCAGCGACCTGATCTCCGTGTAGCCGGCCAGCCCGGCACGCGGCGTCGATCCGGACAAGCGCGACCGGTCGGGGCGGAACGGCGTATGCGAACACATTTCCAAAGGTAACCCAGCGTGAGCACAGGAACCTGGAATGAGTGCGCTAGGGCGCCGTGTGGCGCGTCGCGTGCAGAAGATATCTACTAGTATATCCGCATATGAGCAATGCCAGGACGCGGTGAGGGTCGCTGGCGGCAACTGTCTTGCCAGTGCGGGCGATGGCCATGGCTGCTTTTCGGGTTTTGCTGCGCGAACTATCTTGATCAGCGGCGTAACGTCGCCTGGAGTGCGGCCAGTCAGCACCGTTGGCCGCGTTCCTCCTCTTCGTCAGGCATGAACGCCGTCACTAATCCCGCCGGCAGGCAGGCCGGTCGCGCCCCGGGTTATCTGGCGACCCGGATGGCGTGCCCGCACATAGTGTGACGCGCAACACACTGAAACGGGTGTACACAATGGCGGGCGGCCGCCAGCCTGACCGGAGCCGGCCGTCACTCACCGGCCGAAAGGACCTTGCGTGGGTGCGCGCCGTCGACATAGCCGACAAAAGGCGGGTAGATGTTGTAGCCGAGCAGTTCCTGGAGCCGGCCGGGCAGCTGCCGGGTGACGCTGCGCGGCACCGCCAGGCACTGGTTCTCCTGCTGACGCAGCCAGGCGGCCGCGTATTCGAGAATCACGCCGAGGCGCGGCCGTCCGGTCTGGTTAGCCCCGCCGCCGTGCCAGAGGCTGCCGAGATAGAACATGGCCGAGCCCGGTGCCATGGTGGCCGTCACGACGGGGTCTTCGGCGGCTGGCTGGCGGTGCGGTTCCCAGCGGTGGCTGCCGGGGACCAGCCGGGTGGCGCCATTGTCGGCAGTGAACTCGTCCAGGGGCCACATGGTGTTGACCACCACCGGCGGAAAGGGCTGGGGGAGCGGGTAAATGGAATCGTCGCGGTGCAGCATCTGGGCGCGCTCTCCCGGCCCGATGCGGATGCCCACCGGGGCGCTGAGCTGGAAGTGCCCGAGAACGTGGTCGAGCACCTCAAGCAGCAGGGGGTGAATGGCGGCCCGGTCGAACGTCCGGGTCTTGGCGAACAGCGCGTATACCCGCTGAGTGGCAAACCCCTCGAACGCGTTGCGTCCCGTCGGGGTCGCCTCAAGAACCCGGCTCAGATCCGCCCTTGCGGACTGGACATCGCCGACGGGCATCATCCCGGAGACGATCACGTAGCCGTCGTCGATCAGCCGTCGCGCAACGTCCCGGCCGGCCGACGTCGCGCCTGGCATCGTGGCCATCACCGTCAGCCTAAGCCAGTCCAGGCCGGGGCGGCCCGGCTGGCCGATCATGCATGCGCACCCAGGACGCGCGCACCCTGGGCGGCACGCCGTTCCAGGCGCTGAGGAGGATCGGTGACCGGCAAGGCAGTCACCAGGGCGCTGCCGTCTGGGTTACCGCCGGGCAGAATTAACGGGCCTGACAACGTCGATGTGAGGGACGGGGATGAGCCGCCAATGGTCGATGCCGAGGCTGTCCGCCGGGTGGCGCTCTCGCTGCCCCGCACGGAAGAGCACTTGGTCCGTGACCGGGTGAAGTTCCGCGTCGGCCGGATCGTGTACGCGTCGCTGTCCAGGGACGAGGCTGTCATGGGGTTCGGGTTTCCGCGCGAGGAGCGCGTCGCGCTTGTCGCCTCGGCGCCCGGCAAGTTCCTCATGCCGCTGCCGGCCGACGAGCGCTACCAGTGGGTGCGCGTCCGCCTCGCCGCGATCGACGAGGCGGAAATGCGCGAGCTCGTCGTGGACGCCTGGAGGATGGTCGTCCCGAAGAAGGTAGCGGCCGCCTACGCCGAGCGAATGCGACTGTCGGCGCCGGACGACGAGCGGCAGTAGCTGGCCGGGGTGAGCGGCCGTCCGGCCATCCGCTGACACTCCTGCCTGACACTCCTGCCTGACACTCCTGCCCGACACTCCTGCCCGACCCCCCTGCCTGACATCTCTGCCTGACATCTCTGCCTGACATCCCGTTAGCGGCTTCTCACCGTGCCGTACACCGTCATTCCGCGGCCAGACGGTCTAGTGCAGCCAGGATCCGCCGCTCCGAGACCGGCATGGGAGTGCCCAGCGTCTGGGCGAAGAGGCTGACTCGCAGCTCCTCGATCATCCAGCGCACCGCCCGGGCAGCCGCCCCGTCGCGGCCGGATGCCGCACGATCTGCGACGGCTCGCTGGTAGGCGTCCGTTACCCGGTGCACCGCCGCCATCCGGTCCGCGTCACGGCCGGGGTCCGCTGGTACCTTTTCCAGCCGCCGGGTGATAGCCCGGAGGTAGCGGACCAGGTCGGGCAGCCGCCGCGAGCCGGTCTCGGCGATGAACCCCGGGTGGATCAGCGCGGAGAGCTGGGCGCGCACGTCGGCGAACGCAGGCGACAAGGCCGCCGTGGCGGCGCGGTCAAGCCCGGCCTCCGCCTCGAATGCCGCTTCGAGAACCCGCGCGACGTCGCCGACCACGCTCACAGCGGCGACGGGCAGCGCTGACCGTGCCACCTCCAGGAGGTGCGCGAAGCCGTTCGCGTCCCAGGCCGGGCCGCCGGCATCCGCGATCACCTGGCCAGCCGCGCACGTCGCGCAGTCATCAAGCAGAGCGGCTGCGTTCGGGTAAGGTGCCCGGCTCATCGCCAGCTTGGCGCTGGCCGGCAGCCTGCTGGCGACGGAGCGCACGCCGGACGGAACCTGGATCAGCAGCAGGCGGCAGGTACCCCGCCACATGGCCTCGGTGGCCTCGGCCTCGGTCTCGAACAGCCGGACGTCGACCGCTTCTCCGGCGTCCACCAGCGCCGGGTAGGCGCGGACCTGCCCGTCGGTGAATACCCGTGGCAACGTGCCGAGGTCCCAGCTGCGGAGCCCGGAGCGGCTGATCCCGGCGGCCGCGTCGGTGAGCGCCGCCTGCAGCCGGGGCCGCAGTTCCCGCCGCAGCGCGCCGAGGTCCTTGCCGGCCGCGAGCACGCGACCGGAGTCCACCACGCGGAAAGTGATCGCCAGGTGCGCTGGCAGCCGGGACCGGTCCCACGCCTCGCGCGGGATCGCCGCGCCGCCGAGGCGGCCGAGTTCTGCCGACAGGGCGTCCAGCAGGTCGCCGCGGGACGGATCCAGCCGGGCAAGCACCGCGCGGGCCGTCTCCGGGGCGGGCAAGAAGGCCCTGCGCAGCTGCTTGGGCAGTGACCGGATCAGCTCCGTCACCAGTTCCTCGCGGCGGCCGGGCACCTGCCAGCTGAACTCCCTGCCGTCCGCCTGGTTGAGCGTTGCCAGCGGGATATCGACGGTGACCCCGTCGGCCGGCTCGCCGGGGGCGAACTCGTACGACAGCGGAAGCTCGCCCCAGCGGCTGGGATAGTCGGCGGGACTGATCTCGTCCGCGGCCGGGCCGGTGAGGTCGGCGAGGGAGAAGTTCAGCAGGTCCGGGTCAGCTGCCCGCGCCTTCTTCCACCAGGTGTCGAAATGCCGGGCGGATGTCACGCTCGCGGGTATCCGCTGGTCATAGAAGTCGAAGAGGGCGGCGTCATCGGCGACGATGCCGCGCCGTCTCGCCCGGCGCTCCAGATCCTCGGCTTCTCCGAGCAGCCGGTGGTTGCGGGCGAAGAACCGGTGGTGAGTCTGCCAGTCGCCCTCCACCAGGGCGTGCCGGACGAACAGCGCGCGTGCGGCCGCCGGGTCGATGCGCTCGTAGTTCGCCGGCCGGGCCGCCACCACTGGCAGCCCGTACAGGGTCACCTTCTCGGCGGCCATCGCCGCGCCGCGCCGCGCATCCCAGCGGGGTTCGCTGTAGGTGCGCCTGACCAGGTGCCCGGCCAGCGGCTCCGCCCATCCGGGCTCAATGCGCGCGGTCACCCTGGCCCACAGCCGGGACGTCTCGACCAGCTCGGCCGCGACAATCCACTGCGGCGGCTTCCTCGCCAGCACGGAGTCGGGGAAGACGGCGAAGCGGGCACCGCGCGCCCCGGCGAACTCGGTCAGCGCGCGTCTCTTCCCGGTGGGCTTGGAGTCGGCGTCTTTCATCCCGATGTGGGAGAGCAGGCCGGCCAGCAGCGATATGTGCACCCGGTCCGCGAGATCGGCCGGGAAGCGGCCCCCGGACTCCGCCGCAGCGGCCGGGCCGGCCGACGGCCGGGCGGCGCGATCACGCCCGGTGACGATGCCCAGGTCGCTGGCCGCCTCCCTCAGCTGGGCGTACAGGTCCTGCCACTCCCGCACCCGCAGGTAATGCAGGTACTCGCGGCGGCACATGCGGCGGAACGCGGATGCCGACAGCTCGCGCTGCCGGTCGCGCAGGTAGTCCCACAGCGTGAGGAAGGCGAGGAAGTCCGACCCCGGCTCGGCGAAGCGGGCGTGCATGGCGTCCGCCGCCTCGCGGGATTCCGCTGGCCGCTCCCTGGGATCGGTGATCGACAGCGCCGCGGTGATGATCAGCACCTCGCGGGTGCACCCGTTGCGGCCGGCCTCCAGGATCATCCGGCCGAGGCGCGGATCGACCGGGAGCTGGGCGAGCTTCCGGCCCACATCAGTGAGCCGGGACCGGTCGCGGGCCTGGGTGAGCGCGCCGAGTTCCTCGAGCAGCCTGATGCCGTCCGCGACATTCCGGGAATCCGGCGGGTCGACGAAAGGGAAATCCGCTATCTCGCCGAGGTCGAGCGCCGCCATCCGCAGGAGGACCGACGCCAGGTGAGTGCGCAGGATCTCCGGGTCGGTGAATTCGGGGCGCGAGTCGAAGTCCTCCTCGGTGTAGAGCCGGATGCACACGCCGTCAGAAGTGCGCCCGCAGCGCCCCTTGCGCTGGTTCGCCGAGGCCTGGGAGATCCGCTCGATCGGCAGCCGCTGGACCTTGGTCCGCTGGCTGTACCGGGAGATCCGCGCGGTGCCCGGGTCTATCACATACTTGATGCCGGGGACGGTCAGCGAGGTCTCCGCGACGTTGGTGGCCAGGACCACGCGCCTGCGGTGCGGCTGGCCCTGCTTCCTTGTTTCGCCTCCGGCAAAAACCCGGTGCTGCTCAGCGGACGACAGCCGGGCATAGAGCGGCAGCACGTCCAGGTCGGCCCGGCCGGCCAGGGCATCGGCGGTGTCCCTGATCTCCCGCTCGCCGCTGAGGAACACGAGGATGTCACCGGGCCCATCCGCGAGCAGCTCCGCTACGGCGTCGCCGATGCCCTGCACTTGATCTTTTGGCTCCTGAACGGGATCGCCGGTGTCAGTGAGCGGCCGGTAGCGAACCTCGACCGGGTAGGTCCGCCCCGACACCTCGATCACCGGTGCATCCGCGCTGTGCTGGCCTGATTCGCCTCCGGCGCCGTGCTGGCCTGATTCGCCTCCGGCGAAATGCATGCTGAAGCGGGCCGGGTCGATCGTGGCCGAGGTGATGATGACCTTGAGGTCGGGCCGGCTGGGCAGCAGCTGCTTCAGGTAGCCCAGGATGAAGTCGATGTTCAGGCTGCGCTCGTGCGCCTCGTCGATGATGAGGGTGTCGTAGCCGAGCAGCTGCGGGTCGCGCTGCAGCTCGGCCAGCAGGATGCCGTCGGTCATCAGCTTGACCAGCGTGCCGTCGCCGGAGGCGCCGACGAAGCGCACCTTGTAGCCGACTGCCGTGCCGAGCTCGGTCCCGAGTTCGTCGGCGATCCGCTCCGCCACCGTGCGGGCCGCGATTCGCCGGGGCTGGGTGTGGCCGATCTGGCCGGTGATGCCGCGGCCGAGCTCGAGGCAGATCTTCGGCAGCTGCGTGGTCTTGCCCGAGCCGGTCTCACCCGCGATGATCACCACCTGGTTATCCCGGATGGCCGCGGCGATCTCGTCCTTCAGCTGGCTGACCGGAAGCTCGGGCGGGTAGGAGATTTCCGGTACGGTGCGCCTGCGCGCCTCGACCCTGCCCGTTGCCGCGTCCAGTTCCGCGCTGACCTGGCCGAGCGCCCGCTCGCGCGCCCCGGCGTCGCGCAGCGCGGCGGCCCGGTCGAGACGTCGGCCAACGCGGGGCTGATCGCGCAGCATCAGCCCGGGCAGCCGGGCCCGCAGGTCGGCGAGCGAGGGTGTCAACGCGGCAGTCTCCATGGCGGGCGGCACGTGCAGCAGCACACAACAAGGATGGTCAGGAACATCCCGGCGTCCTAACGCTTTTGCGGCGCGGCTGCTTCCGCGTCCTGCCTGGGCCCGCACCGCGCTGCCAGGTCCAGGCAGTTATTTACCGAGAATTGGCGGCAAGCGAGGCGGGTGCGGCGGGAAGGATGGCACGCTCGCTAGGAGTCGTCGAGGTGGACTTGTGACCGCGCGTGCGGAGGTTCCGTCGCCCGAGGCCACTGGCGGCGCGGGCGCGGGCGAGCCACTGCTAGCGGTCCACGGCATCATTTGCGGGCGTTTCCTGTCGCGCGTAGGCGGGCGGCGGTTGATCGGGCCGCCAGGTGCAGATTTGGGA
>DATGVY010000343.1:0-6583 GCA_035299845.1 Streptosporangiaceae bacterium | reverse complement strand
AGGACATGCTGCTGCTCGCGAGGCTGGACCAGCAGCGGCCGCTGGAGAGCCGGCCGGTCGACCTGCTCACGCTCGCCGCCGACGCGGTACACGATGCGCGGGTGATGGCCCCCGAACGCAGCATCGACCTGACGGTCGGGGCGGGCGCCGCGCTGATCGTGCTCGGCGACGAGGTCCGGCTCCGCCAGGTGATCGGCAACCTGATGAGCAACGCTCTGATCCACACGCCGGACGGCACTCCGGTCGAGGTGCGGATCCGGCCGGGCACCCTGGATGAGTGGCACCCGGGCAGGCACCAAGCGCTCGTCCCGGCGGCAGATCCTGGGCAGGCCGACACCGGCCCGGCAGCGGCCACGGGCCCGGGACACGACGCGGGCCCAGGACAGGGCGCGGGCCCGGGACACGACACCGGTCCGGCAGCGGCCGCGGGCCTGGGACACGGCGCGCGCCCGGGCCTGCGCACCGGGCCGCCTGTCGTCATCCTCGAGGTCGCCGACCGCGGTCCTGGCCTCACTCCCGGCCAGGCTGAGCGGGCTTTCGAGCGGTTCTACCGGGCCGACCAGGCCAGGCAGGCAGGCGGGACCGGCCTCGGCCTCGCCATCGTGGCCGCCCTGGTAGCGGCACACGGTGGCGCGGTGCGGGTCGAGCCGACGCCGGGCGGCGGCGCCACCTTCCGCATCGCCGTCCCGATGGCGCCCGAAGTGCTCGGTCCTGGCCCGGGCGGGGAATCCGGTCCTGGCCCGGGCGGGCAGCCAGCGGCGGGACCAGCCGGCCCGGCCAGCTGAAACCGGGCGGCGACGTCCGCGCCCGCGGCAGACCGATGCGGCAGGAACAGACTTGTATCCGGTGCCCGGGCTTTCCCCGTGCCACCCGAAAAGGTCGACTATGCGTCCTCGTCAGGGGCGGGCCGGCTGCGTAAATCCTGCTTTCGGGCCGTAAGGCCACCTGCCCCGGCGGCAACGGCCAGACGAGAGGACCTCCATGCACACCGCACGATTCCTCCGGCCGCTGGCCGCCGCGGCCGGCCTTGCCGCGCTGGTGATCTTCGCGGTGGCGCCGGCCGGCGCTGCAGCACCCGGTAATGGCCGAGGCTGTGCTGACCGCCGATCCGGCGAAGTTCGCGGACGCCGGTGCCGGTGATCCGGCCGACGCGCGCCGCCACGTCCGGGTCGTGCGGGCCAGCAGCGGCCGCCGGAACGATCAACGATCGCCCGCCGCGCTGCCGCCCGCGGGCCGCCTACCGTCCGCCGCACCGCCTGCCGCGCCGTCGCCCGCCGGCTCCCCGACGAGCGCGGCCAGCTGGGCCGCCAGTCCCTTGGCCGCGGCCTGCACCAGGTCAAAGGCGAGCGCATAGTCAGCTGCGCTGCCGTTATACGGATCCGGGACGTCGCCGCCGTAGCGATCGCCGCCGCGCCGGCCAGCGGGTCCGGCGCCGGCCAGCGCCGGGTCGAACGACCTGAGCAGCCGGATCCGGTCCCTGGCGGTTTCGGTGTCCGGCGCCATCCGGCGCAGGTCAGCCAGATTCTGCCGGTCCATCGCGACCACCAGGTCATAGTCGCCGAACCAGGACCGGCTGAACTGCCGCGCCCGGTGCCTGGACCCGTCATACCCGCGCGCGGCTAGCTCCGCCCGGGCCCGCGGATCCATCGGCCGGCCCAGATGCCAGTCGCCGGTGCCGGAACTGTCGACGTCGACCTGGCCAGCCAGGCCGGCCCGCGCAAGCTCCTCGCGCAGCACTACCTCGGCGGTCGGGGACCGGCAGATGTTCCCGAGGCACACCAGGGAAACCCGATAGGAGCCGAACGGATGGCGCGGTGCTGGTGGCGGCGGCGAGGCGAGCGTGCTATCCGGCATGTCACCAGGATGCCCGACCGGCTGGCCCGCCGGCCCGGCAGGCAGGGCGCCCGGCGCGCCGGTGCCGGTGGCGGCGCTGCGGCCGGTCGCGGCGCTGCGGCCGGTCGCGAGCAGCCATGGCCGGATGCGCGCCGCTCACCGCGGGCTGCCACGATAGAGCGCATGTCCTCGACCGCTGACTACCGGAAGCTCTCCCTCTGGCTCGGCACGGTGCCGGGCCCGCTCGATCCTGGCGAGCCGCTGGCCGGGGACGTCGATGTCGACGTGGCCATCGCCGGGGGCGGGTACACCGGGCTGTGGACGGCCTACTACCTGGCCCGCGCGGAGCCGGGCCTGCGGATCGCGGTCTGCGAGCGCGAGATCGCCGGGTTCGGCGCCTCGGGGCGCAACGGCGGCTGGTGCTCGGCGCTGTTCCCCGCCTCGCTCGGCAAGCTGGCCCGGATGGCCGGCCGGGATGCGGCGATCGCGATGTACCGGGCGATGCAGGAGACCGTGGACGAGGTCGCCACGGCGGCGGCGGCCGAGGGCATCGACTGCCACTGGGCCAAGGGCGGAACGGTGCTGCTGGCCCGGTCGGCCGCGCAGCTCGACCGGGCCAGGGCGCAGGTGGCCGAGGCCAGGGAATTCGGGTTCGGCTCCGCCGACCTCAGGTTGCTGACGGCGCCGGAGGCGGGTGAGCTCGCCGCCGCCACCGGCGTCCTGGGCGGGACGTACACGCCGCACTGCGCTGCCATCCACCCGGCCAGGCTGGTGCGCGGCCTGGCCGAGGCCGTGCGGCGCCGCGGGGTAACCGTGTACGAGCGCACGCCGGTGACGCAGATCCAGCCCGGCCGCCTGGTCACGCCGTCGGGCACGGTCCGGGCCAGGTACGTGATCCGCGCGACGGAGGGCTACACGCCGCAGCTGCCGGGCGAGGGGCGCACGGTCGTGCCCGTTTACTCGCTGATGATCGCAACGGCGCCGTTGCCGGACTCGGCGTGGGAGCAGATCGGCCTCGCGGGCAGGCCCACGTTCGGCGATCTCCGCCACCTGATCATCTATGGGCAGCGGACCGGCGACGGGCGCCTTGCGTTCGGCGGCAGGGGCGCTCCCTATCATCTCGGCTCGGCTGTCCGGCCCTCGTTCGACCGGGTGCCTGCCGTCTTCGCTGCGCTCCGCCGTACCCTGGCCGAGCTCTTCCCCGTGCTGGCCGACGTGAAAGTGACGCATGCCTGGGGCGGCCCGATCGGCGTGCCGCGGGACTGGTGCGCGTCGGTCGGCCTGGACCGCGCGACCGGCGCCGGCTGGGCAGGCGGTTACGTCGGCGACGGCGTGGCAACGACGAACCTGGCCGGGCGCACCCTCGCTGACCTGGTCCTCGGCAACGACTCCGGCATCACAAGGCTGCCCTGGGTGGGGCACCGCTCGCCCCGCTGGGAGGCTGAGCCGCTGCGCTGGCTCGGGGTCAACGCCGGCCTGCAGGCGATGAGCTGGGCGGACCGGCAGGAGGCAAGGACTGGCCGGCCATCACGGGCGGCGGAGTTCGTCGGCCGCTATCTCGGGGACTAGCGGCGCCATGCCGGTTGTGCACGAAGAGGAGCGTTTCGCGCCCTCTCCGCGATCCTGCTACGATCACTGCGTCTCATGCGCCGCTAGCTCAATTGGCAGAGCAGCGGACTCTTAATCCGCGGGTTCGGGGTTCAAGTCCCTGGCGGCGCACCCGTCTGTTAAGCCCCTGACCTGGGCGTTCTCGGTTCTCCGGTGATCTTCGCGGGTAGCGCGCGGGCGCATGTTTGCTCGATGTTTGCTCGTTTGCCGTGATCTTGGTAAAGGGGGCTGCGATCCTCCGGGCACCCGGCACCGACTCAACGCCCGCACAGCCTGGCAGGCCGGGCTCGCCGAGCCACCCCAGCCCTCCCGCGTCTGGCCACTCGGGCGCCTCCGGTGCGCAAGACCACGGGCATCAGGGCTCGCGCCCTGAGCGCAGTTCGCCGCCCTGGGCAGCCAGCCTCTGGAGGGTGTATCTGGCGGCGTCGAAGGCCGTGCAGCCGCGGTAGATCTGGCCACGGTCGTCGAACAGCCGGCCGATGAACTGGTGCTCGCCGATCTCGTCCTCAGACCACTTGTCCCACAGGATGAGGCGCATGGCCCTGGCCACGTCGGTTGCCGGGTCGTAGAAGACGATCTCGTAGCCCTGGCCGCGGATGGCGTCGACCAGGTGGGCCGCCGCCTTGGCCTGCATCCCGTCGGCGAGCCGGCCGTCCTCGTCGTACTTGATGCCGGGGAAGTCGATCGGCGCCCAGGCGAAGTCGTCGGGGCGCATGAACTTGTAGACAAAGACCCGGCGCAGCGCCTCCTGCACGTGCTCGGCCGGCACGGCTCGCCGACCACGACCGGGGCGGCGGCTCGCCCAGGCCCGGATCTCCTCGGTACGTGCGGGGTCCCAGCCGGCCAGGTCGCCGATAATGACGTCGGGCTCGGGGAAGTCCGGGTAACGCTGCCGCCACATGCTGACGGTCTTCGGCTCCACGTCGAACATGGCGGCGATGTCGGCGACGCCGAGCATCTTCCTCACCACGATCCGCTCCTTCAAGTTCGTAGACTCGCATCTACAAAGTAGGTGGGCAGGCGAAGTTTGTCAACTAGGATCTACAAACCGCCCGGCCTTGGAGGCGAAGCTCCCGCCTCCTGCCGAGTTGCGTAACGATTCGCAGGCCCACCACGCACAGGCTGGTGACCCACCAATGGAGGCAGTGGCAGGTGCAAGACGAACCGCTCCGCAGGAGAGGCGGCAGAGTACCGGGGCCAGCCATGGCATGCCCACGCGCCACCCCTGCCGGCAGTGACCGTCAGTCCCCCGTTACCGGCTGCAGCGGATGCGCGAACCGGTCCAGAGCCGGGTCGTCGAGCGCTTCCGGCGGCGGCCAGTTGATGTCCGCGCTGGTCGGCGGGTTTATGACCATGTAGTTGCGGCCATGCGGCTGCTTGGAGGTGGCTGGCCCCGTCACCGAGGTCCCGTAGGTCTGCACGACAAAGCAGCCGAGCACCAAGGTTGAGCACGAGGCAAAGCCAGGAAGTGCCAGGCCGCCGGCGGCCTTCGGCTGGAGTTGGTAGACGCGGCGGAAGAAGAGCGCCGGCCGGCCCCAGGATTCAACTGCGGCGATCCGGATCTGCATGTTCTCCGGCGCGCGCCGCTGGCGGAAGACGAACGTCCGGGCCGTCTGCGGCAGGACGATGACCTGATCTGCCCCCCAGAAGTACTCCAGGACCATCGACTTCATCGCCGCCCATGCCGCGATCGTCAGTTGCTCTTCGCGCGCCAGCTTCCGCGGCTTGCCGAGCATCATGGGTTCAAGCAGATGCCTGACCTGGCCGTCGAGTTCGCTCATCCACCCCCCGTTGCACCCGTCCTGGCGGCCGCCGCACACGACCGCCGCTTCGACGGCGGCGATGACCTCTGTCGGCCAGGTCTTGGTCACGGCGGTGCCGTCCCTGCCAGCAGTCGTGCGCTCGAAAGACCGATCGGGTCCGAGCAGGTCCGGCGTCAGCACGTCATCGACCCACCGTGAGAACAGATGCTCCTTTGTGATCTTCACGAGGGGCTTGCCGCGCTCGCAGAAGATGCAGACGTCCTGGGGCACGGTCCCGAAGGTAGCACTGCGAGCTTTGTGCCGGTCCTCGCTCAACGGCTGGGGGCGCTGCTTGTGAGGTAGGCGAGGACGGCGAGGACCCGGCGGTTGGTGTCGTCGGTCTGGGGGAGGCGGAGTTTGGCGAAGATGTTGCCGACGTGCTTGCCGACGGCCGCTTCGGTGACGACGAGCTTGCGGGCGATCGCGGCGTTGGAGTGCCCTTCGGCGATGAGGGCGAGGACCTCGCGCTCGCGCGCCGACAGGGTGGCCAGCGGGTCGCGGCGCCGCCGGAGCAGCTGGCTGATGACCTGCGGGTCAACGGCGGTCCCGCCGGCGGGCGACGCGGCGCAGCGCGGCGATGAACTCCTCAACGTCGCCGACCCGGTCCTTGAGCAGGTAGCCGACGCCGCGGCCGTCGCCGGACTCGAGCAGGTCGGCGGCGTAGGCGTGCTGGACGTACTGGCTGAGCACGACCACGGCCAGCCCGGGACGGTCCCGGCGCAGCTCGACGGCGGCGCGCAGGCCCCTCGTCGGTGAAGGTCGGGGGCATCCGGATGTCGGTGATCACCAGGTCCGGGGCATGCTCGGCCACGGCGGCCTTGAGCGCCGCGGCGTCGCCGACCGCTGCGGTGACCTGAAACCCGAATCGTCCGAGCAACCCGGCCAGGCCCTCGCGAAGCAAGACCCCGTCCTCGGCGATGACTACCTGGATTACGGCTGGCTGGGATCGCATGGCAGCTCCGCGCGCAGCAGTGTCGGGCCGCCGGGCGGGCTGGACAGCAGCATCCGCCCGCCGGCGACGGCGACCCGGTCGGCCAGCCCGGTCAGGCCGGTGCCGCGGGCCGGGTCGGCGCCGCCGTGGCCGTCGTCGGTGATCTCGATGGTGAGCACGTTATCGTCCCGCCGGGCGCTCACGGCCGCGGTGGTGGCGCCGCTGTGCTTGGCGATGTTGGCGAGCGCCTCGGCCGCGACGAAGTACGCGGTGTTCTCGACCCGGCCCGGCAGCCGCCCGGCCAGCGGGGCGTCGACAGTGACCGGGACGGGTGAGGACTCGGCGAGCTCGCCCAGGGCTGCCGGTAGCCCGAGGTCGGTCAGCACCTGGGGCTGGATGCCGTGGATGA
>DATGVY010000342.1:0-1940 GCA_035299845.1 Streptosporangiaceae bacterium | reverse complement strand
CCTGGCCAGCCAAGCCCATCTCGCGGCCTGACCGGCCATCACCCACGCACCCAGGAGCTGATCCGCCAACCCCGCAATTGACTCGATCATGACGGCCGTGCCGTCTAAGCCCTCTAATGACATGATCGCGCACCGAGCGGCGCCGGGGCAGGGCCGAAGGTCCCCTGGCTGACTGTCGCCCCGCAGACGCTGCTGGCGGGTGAGCGCCGTGGGCGGGTTGCCTAGCGGGCGACGATCGTGCCTGCCTTGCGGTGCAGCAGGGCCTCGGCGTCGTCCAGCCGGCCGATGGCCGCCATCCCGCCGGTAGCCTCGGCGAAACGGCAGGCGGCGGTTACCTTCGGGCCCATCGAGCCCGCGGGAAACGGCCGCGCCCGCAGCTCACCGGGCGTCGCTAGATGAATAGCCCGGGCCTGCCGCGTTCCGTAATTTTCTTGCACGGACTCCACGTCGGTGAGCAGGAGCAGGGCGTCCGCCTGCACGGAGCGGGCCAGCAGCGCAGCGGTCAGGTCCTTGTCGACCACGGCCTCGACGCCGCGCATGGTCCCGGCGGCGTCCCGCGTCACGGGCACGCCGCCGCCGCCCGCGCAGACCACGATCGCCCCGGCGGCCAGCAGCTCGCTGATCAGCGGCAGGTCGAGCAGCTCGATGGGCTCGGGAGATGGCACCACCCTGCGCCAGGCAGTCCCGTCCTGGCGGACCTGCCAGCCGTAGTCGGCGGCCAGCTTGCGCGCCCTGGCCTCGTCGTAAACGGGCCCGACGAACTTGACCGGATCGGCGAACGCCGGGTCATCCGCGCTGACCAGGGTCCGGCAGACCAGGCAGCCGGCCAGCCGTCCTGGCAGCGCGTTCTGCAGCGCCTGGACGAGCCAGGTAGCCGATCATTCCCTGCGTCTGCGCCCCCAGCACGTCGAACGGATAGGGCCTGGCCAGTGCCGGGTCACGGGCACTCTCCATCGCCAGCAGCCCCACCTGCGGGCCGTTGCCGTGCGTGATGATCAGGTCATGGTCGCGGGCAACCGGCGCGAGCGCAGCCACTGCGCTCGTGATGTGCCCCTGCTGGATATCGGAGTCGGGCGGCTCGCCGCGCTCAAGCAGCGCATTGCCGCCCAGCGCGGCGACGACCCTCATGCCAGGTCCCCGATGGTGGCCACCATCAGCGCCTTGATGGTGTGCAGCCTGTTTTCGGCCTGATCGAAGACGACGCTGGCCGGTGACTCGAACACCTCCTCGGTGACCTCAAGCCCGTCCAGGGGGCGGCCTTCGAGAACCCGCTGCCCGATCTCGGTGTCGCGGTTGTGCAGGGCGGGCAGGCAGTGCAGGAACTTGGCGTCCGGTTTCCCGGTCGCGGCCATCAGCGCCGCGTTGACCTGGTACGGGATCAGCTGGTCGATCCGCTTGTCCCAGTTCTCCTCCGGCTCGCCCATCGACAGCCAGACGTCCGTGTAGAGGAAGTCGGCTCCCGGCACGCCCTCGGCGGTGTCGGCGGTCACGGTCAGCCTGGCACCGGAGCTGGCGGCGAGGTCCCGGGCGATGCCCTGCACCCAGGGCGCCGGCCACAGCACATCAGGCCCGCAGATCCGCACATCAAGGCCGAGTAGCGCCCCGGTCACCAGCAGCGAGTTGGCCGTGTTGTTCCGGCCGTCGCCCAGGTAGCAGTAGGACACCTGGCCCAGCGGCTTGCCCGCGTGCTCGCGCATGGTCAGCATGTCGGCCAGCATCTGGGTCGGGTGCCACTGATCGGTGAGCCCGTTCCACACCGGCACCCCGGCGTACGCGCCGAGGGTCTCCGCCGATTCCTGGGCGAAGCCGCGGAACTCGATGCCGTCGAACATCCGGCCGAGTACCCGCGCCGCGTCCCTGACCGACTCCTTGTGCCCGAGATGGGAGTCCTCCGGCCCGAGATAGGTAACGTGCGCGCCCTCGTCATGCGCCGCGACCTC
>DATGVY010000341.1:0-44157 GCA_035299845.1 Streptosporangiaceae bacterium | reverse complement strand
CACGCTGTCCGGCGGCGAGCGGCAGCGGCTCAAGCTGGCCACTCACATGGCCGAGAAGGGCGGCGTCTACGTCCTCGACGAGCCGACCGCCGGCCTCCACCTCGCCGACGTCGAGCAGCTGCTCGGCCTGCTCGACCGGCTGGTCGACTCCGGCAAGTCGGTCATCGTCATCGAGCACCACCAGGCGGTCATGGCGCACGCCGACTGGATCATCGACCTCGGCCCCGGCGCCGGCCACGATGGCGGCCGGATCGTCTTCGAGGGCACACCCGCCGACCTCGTCGCCGCCCGCTCCACCCTCACCGGCGGGCACCTCGCGGCCTACATCGGCACCTGACCGAGGCCCTCGCGGACACCGTAAGACGAGTTCTCTCACCTGTTTCGACTCGCCCCAGTTAGACCGTAGTTCCCCCCGGATGAGCTGACACCCCTGTTCACCAGGGAAAACGTGGACGCACGTGACTACCGTAGTCATGTAAGTCGAGCAACCGAAGCTCTATGACCAGGGCAGACATGATGGGCCTTATGAGCCTGGGGGAACTTCGGGTTAGACGCTGACAAGAATCGTTATGTCAGCTTTGCGAGGTTAAGGGCTCTGTCCGAGGGTCCTCGGCTATCCGCTCCTGGTTGGCCATGCCAACCTCCCGGGTCGCTCCCTCCGGTAGCCGCTCCTCGCCCCATGCGGCGGCAAGTACCAAACCTGCTTAGGCCGACAGAGCCGTTGATGGTAACGAAGTGAGTAACTATCGCAGTCGGCACCCGCAGACGTCAGAGGACGTCGAAGGATGCTGCGTTGCAGGTCAGCACGAGCGGCCACAGGCACAGCGCGCGGCTAATTGGCTTCGGGAAGAAGAGGCCAACGTCGACGCGATCCGGTGCCGAATCGTGCGGGACCCTGACCGGTGACCACTCAGCGCGACCACGCCGACGGCCGCCGACGTTGGCCGGAGAGCGCCGTGCTGCGTCAGAGCCGGCATGTGGCGCCGCCTATGGCAGGGACATCTCCCACTCGTGCAGATCGCCAGCCTCGGTCGCGTGCTGCAGTGGGTCCATCGTGCCGGTCGTCTTGCCCGCGCCGAACACCGGGCTGCGCCAACCGCATGAGCAGGCCGCCTGGACGCCGCCCTCGCCCACCTCGTGGATGGTGGTCTGGTGTTCCACAGCGACCGGTCTTCTACAGGTGAGCGACCGTGCAGGTCAGCGTCCGCCGCACGCCGTCGAGGGCCTGGATTCGGGAGGCTGCCAGCTTGCCCAGCTCGTCGATGTCTGGCGTCGGTACCCGCGCGATGACGTCGTAGGGCCCGGCCACGCTCGTCGTCTCCGAGACGCCCGGCACGTCCCGCAGCGCCGCAGCCACGGTGGCCGCCTTGCCAGGTTCGGCCTGGATCAGAATGTATGCGGCGATCATGTGACAACCACCCGCCTTCTCCGCCTATTCAACCGCCATTGCGGAGATACGTCGTCCCGGGTCGCGCAGGCGCAGGCCACCGGCATGCCGCGGACGCGCGCGTGGCCGAAGTGCCCGGCGAGGGGCCCGGTGCCCGGCGCCGTCACCGCGGCTGGCCGGGAGCCCTGTCCGGCCTGCGAAGCGACCCGGTTCCCTTGCTGGCCTCGGGCAGGGCGGCATCCGCACCCGGCAGTCGCGGCACCTACGATTACTCGCCGGGCTCGGGGGTGCCGCGGCTGTGTTGCGGATCGATGCGGTTCGGGGCGCTGCACGCCGGGGTCTGCGCGGTCTGGGCCGTGGTAGGAGCGGAGCGGGGCTGGCGCCCGGCCCGGGTGTCCGCCGCGGCCGTTCTCGCTCCCCGGCTGAGCGGGTTGTTCCGGCCGCCGGGCGGGCATGGCCAGCGGCGCGGGTTTACATCCGCCGCAGGTTGCGTGACAGGCTGGCCAGAGCAATCGCGGCAGGCGCGGTCTCCCGCCGCCATGGCGGGGTGCTGTGTCCCGGACGAAGAAGGTCAAGATGGCACAGGGCACGGTGAAGTGGTTCAACGGTGACAAGGGCTACGGCTTCATCGCTGTGGAGGGTGGCTCGGACGTGTTCGTGCACTTCAGCGCGATCACCGGCGGCGGCTACCGCAGCCTGGAGGAAGGGCAGAAGGTCGAGTTCGACATCACGCAGGGCCAGAAGGGGCCCCAGGCGGAGAACGTCAGGGTCATCGGCTGACGCACCGGCGGGGGACCGTCTCCCGGACGCGGGGCAATGCCTGGGCTTCCGGGGCACATCTCCTGAAGCCTGGATCTCGCCGCCGCCGCACCGCGGCGGCGGTCGGGTGGATTTATGCCGAACGGGCGACGATGACTGCACCTATTCCCGGCAGGACAGGTCACCCTTCCACAATGCCGGCCACGGGCTGGAAATCTGCGATGACGCGGTCCGGGCGGTTATTGTCAGGGCGCGAGCCAGTCGCCAAGCGGCAGCCACGCGGCGAGCGCGGTGAAGTCGCCGCTCTCGCGGATCGCGGTTGCTGCCTCCGTCATCGCCTTGGCGGCCACCCATGTCAGGGCACCGCCGACGCTGACGCGTCGCGCGCCGGCCCCGGCGATGTCCGCGAACGAGAGCCCCGGCACCGCGAGCACGCTGGCCGGCTTCGATACGGCCTCGCACACCACCTGGATCTCTTCGGCGCTGCGCAGCCCGGGTGCGTACAGCACGTCAGCGCCGGCTTGCCCGGACGCCTGCAGGCGGGCGATCGTGTCGCTGAGGTCGGGATTGCCGCGAATGTGGTTCTCCGCCCGCGCCGTCAGCATGAACTCGAAGCCGAGACCGCGCGCGACCTCCACCGCAGCAGCGATCCGCTCGGTGGCATGGGGCAGATCGTAGATATGGCCGCCGGGGTCGTAGTCCTCAATGGAGCCGCCGACCGCGCCGGCCGCTGCGGCGCGTTCGATGGCCTGGGCGGCGCTGGCCGGGTCAGGCCCGTAGCCGTTCTCGAGGTCGACCGACAGGGGCAGCTCCGTCGCCCGGTCCAGCGCGGCGGTGTGCCCGGCCACCTCGTCGAGCGTGGCACGGCCGTCAAGCCGGCCAAGTGTGAACGCAAAGCCGGAACTCGTGCTGGCGAGCGCCTTGAACCCGAGCGCCGCAAGCACACGGGCCGAGCCGGCATCCCATGGATTCGGGATCACAAACGGCTCGCCCACATGCAGCGCGGCGAACGCCGCCGCCTTCTCCTGTTGCCTCGTCATCGCCGCCACGCAGCATAACCTAGCCGTAATGAGCGGTTACCCGGGAAGCACCGTACAGTCACGGCGGCGGATAACTCGCGACCCCGCCCGTAGAGACTGACGCGCCACGCGCCACGCGCCAGCGATCCCTGGCGCGAGCACTGGCTCAAGACACGACAGAACAACCGTTCGGGACCGGCCAACAGGCGGCACCACGCCCGGCCTATCACGCGTAGAACGGCGGCTCGGCGCGGGCTCTCCCCGGTCTGCTGTTCGGCGAATCGGCAGGCATCTTCTCGCCGGGACTGCTCTTGCCGTTCTTGCTCCTGCCTGGCGTACGGTCAGGCCAATGACGGCTCAGGCACGCTGTGTCCTATGCCGCGCCCGAGCGGACTACGGGCGTGGTCCGGGGGAGCAGGCCGCGTCGCGTGCGGCCATAACGGCATCCTGGCGGGGATGCAGGCTGGACCGAAGGTGCCCTGGCACGCTTCCCTTATCCCGTTACGGTCCCCAGATCGTGTTGATCGGCGTCACCGCTGCGGCATTGCCAAGGAAGCTGGTGATGCCGAACCCGTCCTCGACCGTCCGCAGCAGGCTGTAGTGGTCGGCAGCCTGCGGGTAGGTTCCCGGCACAGCCAGCGGGCTGATCACCGCGAACGCCGTGCGCCCGCCGCTTCCGAACTTGTCGGCGTTGTTAACGCTGGTCAGGGTGCCCTCATCGAAGGTGATGATGAGCACGCCGCCGGCGCCGAACGCCGGCGAGGCCTCGATCAGCGGCACCTCGCGCTGGAGGAACCGGTCGAACTGCATGATGCGGTTGCCGGGGGGCTGGTTGCAGCTGTCATGGGCGTCCTCGCACAAGTTCGGGACGATCATGTTGTAGCGGGCGACCGTCCCGGCTTCGGTGGCCGCGTTGAAGGTGCTCATGTCGTTCGGCCCGGTCGTCCCGGCCGGGGTGTCGCTGGCCAGGCACTCGGCGGACTGGCTGGTCGCCGACCACACTCCGCCGGCGCCCTCGATGCTGTCGAAGAAGATCGCCGGGTTGTGCTTGGGCGCATAGGGGTTCAGCGTGGCGTCCGAGCCGGCGCTAGACAGAAAACAGCCGCCCGGCATCGACTCCGCCCACACCTTCCAGGACAGGCCCGCCGCATCAAACTGGCTGAACAGGCTCGGCACGTCCTGGTGGCACGCCGCGGGCGTGCCGTCGTGCTGCTGGCACGCCGTGAACTGTCCCGAGGTCATGGCGACGTAGTTGGCCTCGGAGAAGTGCGTGACGCCCGAGTAGTTGGTGAGCCAGGCCGCTCCCGGCTTGACGGTACCGACAAAGAACGGCATGTCGGTCTTGTTGACCTGGTTGAGGCCGGTGTTCTCCCCGATGATCAAGAAGACGTGCCCGAACGCGGGCACACCCTCGGTCGTGGCGGGACTCCCGCCCGCCGGAGAAGCCGCAGCGATAGCGGGCAGGAACATCATCCCGCCGACGGTGACGGCAAGGCCCAGGATCTTCAGCATGCGCACTGCGTGCATAGCTTGCCTCCCAACTGGCGCAACCCCATCACCGTAGGCCCGCAGCCACCAGGCGGACAAGAGTGGCCTGCTGGCCGGCGCGCAGATGACGATGAGATGGCAGCCGGGCAGGCGCTCGCCCTGGCCACGGTGGCGGGGCTGCTCGCGGCCGGGGTAGCGCTGCGCCGGGTGCTCCTGCTCGGTTTTGGTGCGGCCGGCATCATCTTTATAGTGCCTCAGACCGCGACCAGGTACCTGCTGACCTCGGCCGGGGCACCGCTCGCCGTCTTCGTCGTCGGCCTGGGCCTGCTCGGCGTTGCCCTCTGGCTCGCGAAGTCACGCAAGACGCCCAGGTCTCCGTGACCGGCACGCCACCGCCGGGCCTCGTCGGGAGTGTCTCGGCGCCGAACCTGCGGAACACCTCATCCACTTGACCGCGGCGTTCGGTGACCTCCACCGTCGTAGCCGGCCGGAGTGCTCAGCCGGATGGGCCGGCGGTGGGGTCGGTCGCGCCGAACGCGTCTCCCAGGCTGGTGAGGTCAACGGGGAGCCGTGCGCGCGCGGGCACATCGTCCAATAGCGGACGCATCGCTTCGAGGGCGGTGAGAATTTCGCGCCCGACCTGCTGCGCGGAACGCATCGCATCCACAGAGACCAGGATTCCCCGGTCGCGGTACCACGAGAGGATGGGGGAGGTCACTGCATGGTAGAGGGCAAGGCGCTGGGCAATGATGTCCGCGGTGTCATCGGAGCGATGCTCCAGCGCAGCCCGCGCGAGCAACCGGCGCATGAGTTCCCCATCGTCGGCCTGCAGGTGCAGCGCCACATCCGCGGTCATCCCGAGCTCGCGAGCTATCAGGTAGGCCGCGCGGGCTTGTTGCATGTTTCGCGGGATACCGTCCAGGACATATCCGCCTCCGGCCGCCTTGGCGGCGACCATCGCCTCCCGCACCATGTCGAGTACGACCTGGTCGGGCACGAGTTCGCCGCGGTCGAGATACTTCTGGACGGCCTGGCCAAGAGCGGTCCGCCGCGCGACGTGATCGCGCAGCAGCTCACCGGTCCCGATGTGCGGGATGCCGAAGTGCGCGGCGATCAGTGCGCCCTGGGTCCCCTTGCCCGCACCCGGCGGCGCGATCATCAGCACTCGCATACTCCACCCTCATATCATCATCGCACCCACGGTCGCCGCGTACGCCGACCGGGAAGTCATCGTCCGGGACGGCAAGGTCAGCTCGCTGACCGGGGTCGCGCCGTGACCTGGCTCGGCCTGCGCCTCACGATTAACAAGTGCCTTTTCGATCGCGGGACCTTGACTCGGTATTCAAGAACGCGATAGAAGGAGGGACCGGGAGTCTCCCGGGGCAAAGGGGGTCCGATGCGGCCTCGTACGCTGTTCATCGCCCTGCTGGTAGCGCTGGCCTGGGTGTCGGGGCCCGGCGCCGCCTTGCGAGCGAGCGCCGGGTCAGCGGGGTTCAGCTCCGAGCAGCCGGCCGGCACCCCCTACAAGCACCAGAGCAACTGGGAGCCAGCGGTCGCCACGGACCCGGGCCACCCGGACCTCGTCTACCAGCTGATCACCGGGATTAACGCGCACCAGTGCGCGCCCGGCTGCCCGGGCACGAGCGTGCTGTTCCGGTCGTCCGCCGACGGCGGGACCACGTGGGGCCCGGAGCAGTTCGTCTGCGGACTGGCCTGCAAGGGAGTGGGGTGGCAGTTCGATCCCCAGATCAAGGTGGCAACCGACACCAACTCGGCCTGCGGGTGCGGGACCATCTACGTCGCCTTCCTCGACACCTTTGACCCTGGCGTGGTGCTCTTCAAGTCCCGCGACGGAGGGGGAAGCTGGCAGGGACCGATCACCATGAACGGGGCGCTCAGCTACATGGACAAGCCGGTGCTGGTGATCTCGCCGGCCGGCAAGGACGTCTACGTCGCCTTCAACGATAAGCTCGCGAGTTACGTGGTGGCGTCCCACAGCTTCGGCGACCCGGGCACGTTCCTGCCGCCTGCCCAGGTGAACGGGGGCGACGACCGGTGGTGGTATCCAGACGGCGGGGCGTTCGCCCCGGACGGGACCGTGTACTTCAGCGAGAACGGCGAGACAGGCTCGCAGCTGAGCACCGGGCACCTCAACGGACCGGCAGTGGTCGGCGTGTTTAAGTGTCACCCGAGTGCGGCTAGCTCGTGCGCTGGGCCTGCTCTCACCTCGTTCGGGACCAGCGCCGCTCCGCCGCCCTGTCCGGTGTTCCAGTGCTACCCGGACTACTATGACGCGACCGCGTCGGTGGCCGTGGACTCCGCCGGGCACCTCGTGGTCGCCTACACCTTCAGCGCCGTCGCGAACGGCCCGAAGAGCCTGTTCATCAGGACCTCAAGCGACGGCGTGACCTGGTCTGCCCCGTCACTCGTCAACGACAAGGGGGACAGCAACGTCCCGCAGATCGCGAACGGCCCCGCCGCGGGGGACTTTCGCCTGGCCTGGCAGGACAACAGGACGGGAGCCTTCAATACGTGGTACGCGGCCTCGCCTGATGGCGGCGGTAGCTGGTCGAAGCAGGCGCGGCTGTCGAACCTCCCGTCCGGCGCCCCGTACAAAAGCGCGGCCGGCTACACGTTCACCGACGGCGACTACTTCGGGATCGCCGTGAGCTCTGCCGGGATCACCTACGCCATCTGGGGTGAGGCCGATGGATCCTCCATCTATTGCTGCGGGGACGTCTGGTACACGAGGGGATCGTGATGACGCCCGGCCCGGCCTGCTTGCGGCGGTAGCTTTCGATTACACAGCCCGGTTGTGCCTGCGCGGCCTCGCCAGTAAGTGCTGAGTGGTGCAGAAGCTCGCGGAGATCCTGATCCAGAATGTCCACTTGCCCGAGATCCGCGAACCACCGCCGGGGCCGTTGAACGCGCTCACCGCCGAGCGGGCGCCGGTCGTGGGCCGCGCGGCGCAGGAGGCTGACATGAGCAAGGCGGCAGGACTTCGGATGGCCGCAACAGCCGCCACGGCCATCACCATCGTCACTCTCGCGGCGTGCGGCGGCAGCACATCGCGCCACGCCGCGACGCGAAAGCCAGCCACGCCATGCGCACAGCTAGCCGCGGTCGCCCCGTCATTGGCCCCTGTCCTCGCGGGCATTCACGACGGCAGAGTCAACCTAGCCACCAGCAAGGGTGCTCGCCAGGAGATGCTCCAGGTCACCGGCGACGCGGCCAACTGGGCAGCTGTCTCGGGCACCCCCGCGTTCGCTACCCTGTTCCGTCATCTCAGGCACCTATGGAACTGGCCCGCCAGGACCATACCCGAGCTCGCCAGCTGGATCAGCAGCGACCTCTCGATCGCCCGGGCCCAGTGCGCGACCGCCAGCGCCTCAGCCTGATTACCTCGGCCGATCCGTCCCGGGCAGACGTCAAGGAGCACCCAGAGGCAACAGGACTGCGCCGATGATGCCGCCACCGCATGGAAGCGCACGAGGTGGAGCGGCCGGCGGGCGGGTAGTGCTCAGGCGCCTTGGGTGATTGGCAGGAAGAGGGCGTTCCAGGCGTTGAGTTCTTCCTGGTTCTGGAATTGGTAGTAGTTCCTGGACAGCTGCATCTGCTGGTGGCTTGGGAACACGGTCGGCGCGTTCGCGGTGGCGGTCGGTGGCAGGCCGATTGTCTTTTGCAGTTCCTTGAGCGTTGCCGCGGCCCAGCCGGTTGGGTGGAGCAGGACTTCGCGGGCACCCGGGACTGGGCAGACGTAGTCGAGGTAGTAGTCGAGGACCGCCTGGACCTGTGGTTGGTAGTAGAAGTCCATGAGGGTCATGGCGTCTTTCGGGTTCCGGGCGTGGAGGGGGATGCACATGTTGTCGGTCCAGAACATGGCTCCCTCGGTGGGCATGAGCAGCTTCAGGTCGCGGTATTTGCTGTTGAGGTCGGCGAAGAAGATGTCACCGGACCAGGCCTGGGAGACGACCGTGTCGCCATTCTTCAGGTATTCGATGTAGCTCTGGTCGTAGTAGGCGCGGACGATGCCTTCGCTCTTTTGCCGCTGCAGCAGGGCCGCGGCCTTCTTCCAGTCGTCGTAGGTGGAGGCCGCTGGCTCGATACCCAGCGCGAGCAGCCCGGCGGACCCGAGTTCCTGCAGATCGGACATCATGCCCACGTGCCCGGCGCGATCCTCAAGACCCTCCCGGTCGGCTCAAGCCGGGTCTTCGGCCAGCCTGTCTTCGCCCAGGGCACCCTGTTCGTCGCCACAACGACCAACGGCCTCTTCGACTTCGCACCCTGATGCCCGGGGCGGGCCTGCGCCCCGGATGGCAGCGGATCATGCGCCGCGGGCCGGGTTGATGGGCTGGCTGGCCGGCCGGGTGGCGGGCTCCGTGCGGACGGCGCTGCGGATCTGGTCCGGCGGCAGGCCGGCGAGGTCGGCCAGGCCGGCGACGGCCAGCTTCGGCACGTCGCGGATCAGGCTGATCGTGTAGGGGTCTGCCGGGTGCTCGAGGATCTGCTCGACCAGGCCCGACTCGACGACGGCGCCCTTGCACAGCACCACCGCGGACTGGGCGATGTTGCGCACCAGCGCCAGGTTGTGCGTGATGAAGATCATCGCGAGCTGCCGTTCCCGCTGCAGGCGGCGGAGCAGCTCGACGATGACCGCCTGCACGGATACGTCAAGCGCCGACGTGACCTCGTCGCAGACGAGCAGGTCAGGCTCGACGACGAGGGCACGGGCGATCGCGACGCGCTGCCGTTCCCCGCCGGACAGCTGATCGGGATACCGCGACATGAAGCTGCGCCCGAGCGAGACGTCGTCCAGCACGGTCGCGATCCGCTCGGTCCGCTCCCTGAACGAGAAGCGGTAGAACTGCTCAAGTTGCTGGCCGATGATCTGGCCCACTGTCTTGCGCGGGTTAAGGGATGTGTACGGGTTCTGGAAGACGTACTGCACCCGCTTCAGAACGTCCTTCTGGCGCTGGCGCGCGCCGGGCGCCAGCGCCGCGCCCTGGAAGGTCATGTCACCGGTCCAGTTCCTGTGTAGCCCGGCGATGCATTGAGCGAGCGTCGTCTTGCCCGATCCGGACTCGCCGACCACGGCAACGCATGACTTCTCCGGCACGTCGAGTGCGACGTCGAAGAGCACGGGCGTCTGGCCGTAGCTGGCGCACACCCCTCGCAGCGATAGGGCCGCCGCGGACCCGCTCGCGACCGGGCGGGCAGCGGCCGCCGGGCGGGCGGCGCCATCGCCGGCGATTTCCGCTGCCCGCAGGCACAGCACGGTCCGGCCCCCGATGCTGACCGGCTCGGGCGTCTCGACCCTGCACCGGTCTGTCGCGAAGCTGCACCGCGGCGCAAACGAGCAGCCCGCCCCGCGGTGCCCGGGCCGGGGCTGCTGCCCTTCGATGCCAGTGAGCAGCTCAGCGCGTTCAGGCGACGGGATGGCCGCGAGCAGCCCGCGGGTGTAGGGATGCACCGGACCGGCGAACAGCGGGGCCGCCGCGCCGATCTCGATGATCCGCCCGGCATACATGACCGCCACATTGGCCACCAGGCCGCCGACGACAGCAAGGTCGTGGCTCACATAGACGGCCGCGACCCCGTACGAGCGGCAGAGACTGCGGACCGTGTCGAGCACGTGCCGCTGGGTCGACACGTCGAGCCCGGTAGTCGGCTCGTCGAGCACGATAAGCGAGGGCCTGCAGGCGAAGGCCATCGCCAGGCTGACGCGCTGCTGCTGCCCGCCGGATAGCTGGTGCGGGTAACGCTTGAGCATCTCGGGCGTCGCCTCGAGAGATGCCTCCCGCATCACCTCGATGACCCGGTCGGCAGGGCTGTCGACGATCCCGGCATGAACGCGCAGCGCCTCCTCCAGCTGCGTCCCGATCCGGAGTGCGGGATTCAGTGCAGCGGACGGGTCCTGCGGCACGTAGGCGACCTTCGCGCCGCGCGCCGCGCGCAGCTGGGCGGGCCGCAGTCTCAGCAGGTCGACGCCGTCGAGGCGGACCTCGCCTGAGTGAATCGACAGCCCTCTTCTGGCATGGCCAAGCAGCGCGAGCGCGACAGTCGTCTTCCCCGACCCCGACTCACCGACAATCCCGAGCACCTCGCCGGCCCGCACGGCAAAGCTGACATCGCGCACGACGTCGGGCCCGGACGCACCGAGCCGTACCTCCAGGTCTCGCACCGCGAGCCGGATGCCTCCTGGCGACGTGGGTACTGCCGCGGTGCCGGTCAGCGGAGGCTCGGTGGTCATGCGGCCTCCCTCGGGCCGAGGTCGTCCAGCAGCGCCGCTTCCTCCGGCCGCCGCTCGACGCCGATCGCCACCCGGGCCACGGCGTCGGTGAACGTGTTCACCCCGACGGTGAGCAGCGCGATCAGCAGGGCCGGAACGATCACCGCCCACGGGTTCAGGCTCAGGCCGATCCGGTTGTCGTTGATCATCGAACCCCAGTTGGAGGCGGGCGGCTGCTGGCCGAAGCCGAGGAAGGCGAGGCCGGCGATGATGACGATCGAGTACGTCAGCCGGAGCCCTACCTCCACCATGAGCGGGGAGATGAGGTTGGGCATGATCTCCTTCATCATCACCTTGGCCGGCCGCATTCCCTGCAGCTCTGCCGCCTTGACGTAGTCCTGCTCGGAAACGTCCAGGGTGGCCGACCGGAGCACCCGGCCAACCTGCGGCGCGTGCGACAGGGCCACCGCGAGCACGATCAGCCACAGCTTCGGGCCGATGACGCTGAGCAGCAGGAGCGCGAACACGAGCTGCGGGAACGACAAGATCACGTCGATAGTGCGCATGATGATCCCGTCGGACACCCCCCGCAGGTACGCCGCGGACACGCCCGCCGCCGCGCCGAGGATGACGCCGAGCGCGGTGGCCGCGGTCGCCATCAGCAGCAGCAGCCAGCCGCCGTCAAGGACCCGGGACAGCGCGTCCCGGCCGATGAAGTCGGCGCCGAGCAGCAAATGGCCGCTCGGCTTGGCGAAGGGAAGCGTCAGCAGGGCGTTGGGCTGGTACGGCGTGACCCACGGCCCGATGACCGCCAGCGCGGCGATGAGCAGGGCCAGCACCAGCCCGACGGCGCCTCGGGTAGTGCGCGCGGCGGCCCAGAGGGAGGAAAGCCACTCGGGCCGACGGGTTCGCCCGCCGGCCGCGCGGGCCGGAGCCCGGCCGGCCGGCGACAGCCCGGGCGTGACGACGGCCATCGCTACCTCGCGATTCTCCGCCGTGGCGTGGCCAGCACGGCGATGACGTCGGTGAGAATGTTCATGAACACATAGAACGCCGCAAGTATGACGACGATGAGCTGGATCACCGGGATGTCGGCGACGCCGACGGCGGCGACGAGGCCCTGGCCGATACCCGGGAAGTTGAAGATGTACTCGACCACGACGATCCCGCCCGCGAGATAAAGGAAGTTCAGCCCGATGACCTGGATAGTTGGCGCTATCGCGTTCGGCAGCGCGTGCCGGAGCACGATCTGCCACTCGGGCACGCCCTTCAGCCTGGCCATCTCCACATACTCGGATTCAAGGGCCTCGATCATCGCTGCGCGCATCATCCGCATGATGTAGGGCACGATCACGATGACCAGCGTGGCGACCGGGAGGACGAGAAGCTCTGGCTGCTGCCAGGCATAGGTGCCTGGCGGAAGCAGGGAGACGGCCGGCAGGAGATGGGACACCACCGTCGAGAACACGATGATGAGGGCGATGGCGATCACGAACTCCGGCAGTGACGTCACGGCCAGCGCTGTAACCGACGTGATGTGATCGAACCCGCTGTCCCTTCGCAGGGCGGCGACCGCGCCGAGAACGACGCCCACAGCGGTCCCGATAGCCCCGGTGACGAAGACGAGTACGCCGGAATTGATGAGCCTTCCTGAAACGATGCCCCACACCGGCTGGCCGCTGGCCAGGGAGTTGCCGAGCTTGCCGGTGAACAGCCCGGAGAGCCAGCCCCAGTACTGCGCAGCGACGCTGCGATCCAGGTGCATCTGGTGTTCGAGTGCCCGCAGGCTGGCCGGGGTCGCATTCCGCCCGAGCACGGCGGCGGCCGCATTGCCCGGGAGCACCTGAGTGGCGAGGAAGACCACCAGCGACACCACGAACAACGTCACGACGCCGAACAGTGCCCGCCTGCCGACGAGAGCGAGAATGGGGTGAGCGGCGCGCCGGGACACCGCCGGCGCCGCGGCCATGGTGGCTACGGCCATCGCGATCCGGTCCACCGGGAGACCATCGCACCGGGATCTGTCACCTGTCGGTTCCCTCCGCCTGGGTGGCGGGTCCAGCCCTCCAGGCCAATCCGGCCGGACCGCCGCCAGTCGCGGCGCAGCGGCTCTGATGTCCGGGATACTACGCTGGACATCAGCGCCGGTTCGCCACGATATGTAGCGCAACCGGCACGCGTGTAGCGTATCGGGCGATCACGGACCGGGCAACGGACCGGCCGCCGACCGGTCATCAGGCGACCGGCCGATCGCCTGAGCAGCGGGTCGCCGCGGCAGGCCGGCCCATCCCAGGCTGGCCCGCGCCGGGTTCGCTCGCCCGGGGGCCGGGAACCGGGGGATCGTCGGCGGGCAAGTACCGGCCGCTGCCATCCGCGATAAGTTCGCCATCCGAGACGATCGCCCGGCCGCCGACGAGCACAGCCCGGATGCTGCCGGTCAGCCGCCTGCCCGCGTACACGCTGTCACCAGTGCCGTCGCCGAGGCCGCTCTCGTCCAGCACCGTCTGGCCGGCCGGGTCAAACACCGTGATGTCGGCGTCGGCGCCCGGCACGAGTGCGCCCTTTCGCGGATAGTGGCCGAACGCGCGGGCCGGGTTCGCCGCGGCAAGTTGCGCGAGCCTGCCGATCGGCACGCCCCTGGCCAGTCCCTCGGCCAGCAGCAACGGCACCCGCGCGCCGATGCCGGCCAGCCCGTACGCGTGGTTCTCGCCCGGCGGCGCGAGGCCGCCGGGCACGGGCGAGCGAGCCTGGCAGTGGTCAGACCCGACCGTGTCGATCGTCCCGTCCGCCACACCCCGCCACATCGCCTCCAGGTCCGCCGCGGGCCTGAGCGGCGGAGCGACCAGGTACCGCGCGGCATCGGTGCCCGCGTAGCAGCGGTCGTCCAGCAGCAGGTGGTGCGTGCAGACCTCGGCGACGGCCGGCGGGCGGCTCCGCAGCCGGGCCAGCCGTACCTGGTCGAGCGCCTGGGCCGTCGACAAGTGAACGAGATAGCACGCCGCCCCGGTCAGCGCCGCCACCGCGAGCACGCGGGCCACCGCTTCCTCCTCGACCTCCGGCGGCCTGGTGTCGGCAAAGACCCGTGCGCCCCGGCGGCCAGCGCTCAGGGCATCGTCCGTCAGGGCATCGATGAGCGGCCCGTTCTCGCAGTGCACCTGGACGAGCAGGCCCACCTGCCGTGCGCTGGACATCAGCTCGAAAAGCCGCCGGGTCGAGCACAGGATCCCGAGCTCGGCATAGGCAAGGAAAATCTTGATGGCTCCAGCACCGGCCCGCCGGGCCGCCGCCAGGCTGGCCGTGCTTGCGTGCTCGGGGTCGTAGATAACGGCATGCAGGCCGACGTCCACGGCCGCGCGGCCGCCGGCTACCTCGGCCCGGCAGCGCAGCAGCGCGTCAAGATCGGCCTCGCCGTCCCCCGGATTGCTGAACGAGAGCACGGTCGTGGTCCCGCCGCGGGCCGCCGCGGCGGTGGCGCGGCGCACATCCGGCATCAGATGGCAGTGCGGGTCGACGCCGCCGGGCAGCACGTAGCAGCCGGACGCGTCGACCCGCTGCCCGTCAGCGGCTCCGGCCTCGTCGAGCGCCGCGATCTTCCCGTCGCGGATCAGTACGTCGGCCCGGCGCTTGCCATCAGGGGTTACGACGGTCCCGCCCGTGACGACCGCAACCGCCCCGGCGGTCAACCGGGTCACGGCCCGCTCGCGGGGACCGCGCCGGGAGTCTGGGGACCGGCCGCGGGGGAAGCGGCAGCGGGGGAGGCGGCAGCGGGGGAGGCGGGAGCAGGAGACCCGGCTGCGACAAGACCGGGCACCGGCGACTCGATGTGGCGTAGCTGCCCCGCCCTGAGCACTATCCGCGGCACGATCAGCCGCTCAGCGATCGCTGTCTCACCGGCCGCGTCCGGCAGCGCCCAGTGCCCGGCCCGCAGCTCGTACACCGTCAGGTCCGCCTCCCGGCCAGGCGCGAGCGCACCGATCCGGCCAGCCCGCCTGACCGCGAGCGCTGGCGTCGCGGTCGTCGCCCTGATCACCTCAGTGAGCTCCATCCCGGCATGCAGCAGCTTGGAAAGCGTGGTCGCCTGGTCGAAGACGGGCCCGCGGACGTTGTGCGCATGCAGGTCGCTGGAGACGGTGTCCGGCGGGAATCCCTGCGCGATGGCCGGCCTGGCGACCCGGTAGGCGAAGCTGCCCGCGCCATGGCCGACGTCGAACAGGACGCCGCGCTCGCGTGCGCGCCGGACGTCGGCGAACACGGCGCCGCGGGAGTCGAGTATGCCGCCCTCGTTGCCGTGGTAGCAGTGCGTCACCACGTCGCCGCGGCCGAGGTAAGGCAGCAGCCAGCTGATCGGCGGCCGCATGTCGATCACGTGCACCATCAGGGGCAGGTCCAGCGCATCCGCCGCTTCCCGCGCCAGGCGCATCGCCGGCGCCGGGTCATCGCCCACCATCTGGCGGCCGAGCCGGACCTTGATGCCGACGATGAGGTCCGGGTTCGCGCGGGCCCTGGCGACCGCCTGCTCGGCGGAAGCCCACCGGATGTCTTCGAGCTCGCCGACGAGACTCGTGATCATGCCCTCGACGGCGATGTTGAGAAAGGCGAGGATCCTGGTCTCGGCTCGCTCGATGACGTAGCGGCGCATCCCTGGGAACGTCTGGGCGCCGGCCGATCCCGCATCGACTGCCGTCGTGACACCGCGCCTGAGGCAGAACGTGTCCGCGTCGATCCCGTAGTGCGAGACGCCGTCGTACAGGTGGGTATGCAGGTCGACCAGGCCCGGCGTGACGACGAGCCCGGAGACGTCGATCACCTGCCCGGCAGCCCCGGCCCCGGCACCGCTCCCGGCCTCAGCGCCGCCGCCGGCCTCAGCGCCGCCGCCGGCCTCAGTGCCGCTCCCGGCCTCAGTGCCGCTCCCGGCCCCGGCACCGCCGCCGGCCCCGATACCGCCGGCCCCGATACCGGTGATAGCACCGTCGTGCACGCCGATGTCAGCCACCATGTCGAGGCCCTGGCCGGGATCGAGCACCCGGCCGCCGGCCAGCGTGAGCCGGGTCACGCCAGTCCCTCGGCCTGCAGTTGCCGGAGCGTCACGGCCAGCGCGGCGACGGTCTGCTCCGCATCACGCTCGCTGTGCGCGGTGCTCAGGAAGCCCGATCCGTGAAACAGGTGAACACCGGCGCGCAGCATGCCGCAGTGCAGCGCCGCCGACAGCGGCGGCGCCAGCCCCGCCTTCAGCGTGGCCGGATCGAGCTGGTCCGGCCTGGCGGGCCCGAGCAGCAGGTGGAACGTGGAGCTCTCGCCGTAGGCACGGCCCGCCACCCCGCACTGCCGGAACACCGCGGTGAGCTCGCCGCGCAGCATGGCGGCGAGCCTGGCGGGCCCGTCCTGCGCCTCGCCCGAGGCCACCAGCCCCAGCGTGGTCACGCCGGCCGCGGCGGACAGCGGATGCGCATTGTGCGTGCCGGGGTGCGCCACCCGCCGCGGGCCGGCGCCGGGCCCGCCGAGGAGGTCCATCACCGCGGCCCGCCCGCAGACGGCACCACCCGGCATTCCGCCGGCCAGGATCTTGCCGAGCACGGTGAGATCGGGGCCGACGCCGGAGATCTCCTGCACGCCGCCCGGTGCCCACCGGAAGCCCGTGACCACCTCGTCGAAGATCAGCAGCGCCCCGTAGGTATCGGCGAGGCGGCGGGCCGCGGCGAGGAACCCGGCAGGAAGTGGCACCGTGGCCCAGGCCGCGCCGGACGGCTCCAGGATGACGCCCGCGACGTCACCGGCCGCGAGCGCCGCGGCCAGCGCGGCGGGCTGCGCCGGGATGGTGACGACGGAACTCGCTGTGCCCGGCGGCAGCCCGGCGGAATCTGGCCCGTCGAACGGCGGGTCGGCCCCGGTGGCGACCTGGTCGTGCCAGCCGTGGAAATGCCCGGCCAGCTTGACGATCTTTCCGCGGCCGGTGGCGGCCCGGGCCAGCCGCAGGGCCAGCAGCGACGCCTCCGTGCCGCTGGAGGTGAAACGGACCCGCTCGGCCGAGGGGACCAGCCGGATCACCAGCTCGGCCCAGTCGCTCTCCAGCTCGTGGCAGGCGCCGGGATGGAACGAGCGGGCGGCCTGCTCGCGTACCGCGGCGACGACGGCGGGATGGCCGTGCCCGAGCAGCAGCGCGCCGTGGCCAAGCACGTAGCAGATGAGCTCGTGGCCATCCAGGTCCTGCTTGCGCGACCCCCCGGCCCGCGCGACGGCCAGCGGGAACGGTTCAGCCAGGCGCACGTCATGGGTCACGCCGCCAGGCAGCAGCCGCCGGGCCCTGGCATGCAGAGCGGCCGAGCGGGGGTTCTCCCGCGCCCACTGCGCAACCAGACCAGCAGCCGCCGAACCAGCAGCCGCCGAACCAGCAGCCGCCGAACCGGCAGCCGCAGAACCAGGAGCCGCAGAACCAGGAGCCGCCGAACCAGCAGCCGCCGCAACGCCTTCAGTCCCGGCCGTCCCGCTATCCTCAGCCGCTTCCTGGCGCATCTCGATCCCCATGGGCCGATTCCCTTCCTGCCCGTGCTGATCATTCCACGGCCGGAATCCTATGCTGAATAACAGTTCAGCGCTGCTGGGCAAGTTGAGGCGAAAAGTCACAGCAGGGATTCCCGTTGCTGACTCCGCCATGCATAATCGGCCGTAGCTGGAGAGCGGACGGGGAATGCATGGCCGGACACGACGAGGCGCACGACGGGCCTGCCCGTGACTTCCGAGGCTATGGCCGCCACATCCCGCACGTGCGCTGGCCGGGCGATGCGAGCCTCGTGGTGAACATCGTGCTGAACTACGAGTCCGGTGCCGAGTACTCGCTGCTTGACGGGGACGGCCGGAACGACAGCTGGGGCGAGTACTCCTACCAGATCTCACCCGAGGTCCGCGACATGGGGACCGAGACGCATTTCGAGTTCGGCAGCAGGGCCGGGATCTGGCGGCTCGCGCGGCTCTTCGACGCCTATCAGGTGCCGGTCACGATCGGCGCCTGCGCCCGCGGCCTGGAGCGCAACCCCGATGTCGCCGACTGGATCGCCGAGGCGGGTCACGACGTGATCGGCCATGGCTACCGGTGGGCGGAGAACTCGGAGATGACCAGGGAGCAGGAACTCCAGGACCTGCGCCAGGGGATCGAGGCGATCGAGCGGCTGACCGGCGAGCGCCCGCTCGGCTGGTACGTCCGCTCCTTCCCGAGCGTCCGGACCAGGGAGCTCATCGTCGCCGAGGGCGGATTCCTCTACGATTCCGATGCCTCCAACGACGAGCTGCCGTATTTCGTCGACGTCGGCACGGCGCCGTTCCTCGTGGTGCCCTACTCCAAGGTCTACAACGACAACCGGTACCTGATCAGCCCGACCTACTCCACGCCGAACGACTTCTTCGAGAGCCTGCGCGCCGCGGCCGGCTATCTCTGCGACGAGGCGGCGGCCGGCCACGGTGCCCGGATGATGACGGTCGGCCTGCATGAACGCTGGAGCGGCCAGGCCAGCCGGGCCACCGCCGTCCGCGACTTCGTCGAGTATGTGCAGTCCCGCCCGGACGTGCGCGTCATGCGGCGGCTTGACATCGCGAGATGGTGGCTCGCGCACCACGCCGAGTGGGAGCCGGCCGGGGGCCGCTCCGGCAGGCAGGAAGTGGCGGCCGGGCGCGCAGCAGGAAATGCAGCATTTCTTGTACGCAGTGTTCGCGGCGACCCGCCTGCCGACGGCTTCGGCAGCCGGGTGGGACTGCTGAGTTCCGCGCTGCCGGGCATGGATGCGGCGGCGGTCTGCGCCGGTGCCGCCGGTGCAGGCCTGACAGGCGTCGAGTGGGCAGCAGGCCACGACGAGGGAAACGGCCTGATCGCCTCCGCCGCCGAGGCGGCGGAGGTCCGGCGGCTGGCCGCCAGGCACGGCCTGGCGGTCTGCGGGCTCAGCGCTCAGGACGCCCGTGCCGCCAGCGGGCCGGCCGGTGATTTTGAGCGCCTGCTTGAGCTTGCCCGCGCCATGGGGGCGCCGCAGCTATCCGTGCTCGCCCCGCCGTACGCGGGCGGTGACGTCGCTGACGAGCTGCGGCGGTTCGCCGGCCAGCTCGCGGAGCGGGCCAGCCTGGCCGCCCAGGCGGCGGTCCGGCTGCTGGTCGAAGTTGCCCCCGGCACCCTGGCTCCGGGTCCCGAGTGGTTCGCGCGCATCGCGGCGAACCTCCCGCCGGAGCAGGCCGGCGCCGTTTACGGCCCGGGCCGCATGCTGATCGAGGGCCACCTGGCGCCCCGGCTCGCCATTGCCGCGCTCGGCCCGTACCTGCAGCATGTCCACGTCAGGGACATGCTGCCGCTGCGGGCAGGCCCCGCCTGGACATGGGCCTGCGCACGGCCGGGCGAAGGCCTCGTATCCTGGCCCGATGTGCTCACGGCGCTGGCCGCAGCGGGCTACCGCGGCTGGCTGGTGATCGACCACCTCAGCGGGCCGGCCGGCCGGGCCGGGCCAGCCAGGCTGGCAGGCGACGTGGCCGCCCTGCGCCGGCTGGTAGCGGCAGCGACGGCCGGCCCCGCAGCGTCGGCCGCCGGATCGGCAGCGCCCGCCGTGCCGGAAGCGCCCGCCCCATCGACGGAAGGTGATAGCGCGTGAGAGCAGTGACGTTCGACGGCGCAGGCGGCAACGAGGTCGTGCGCGTCGAAGACCGCCCCGACCCCGTCCCCGCCGACCACGAGGTCGTCGTGGCGGCCCGCTACGCCGGCGTCAACTGGGCCGATGTCGCGCAGCGGGCGGGCCATTACCCGGCGCCGCCGGGGTCGCCGGCCGACATTCCCGGACTTGAGGTGGCCGGCCTGGTGCAGGCGGCTGGTCCCGGGGTTCGCACCTGGCGGGCCGGGGACCGGGTCTTCGGCATCGTGGGCGGCGGTGGTCTTGCGGACCGGGTCCGGGCGCATGAACGGCATCTCGTGGCCGTCCCTGACGACATGGCCGATGACACCGCCGCCGCGGTGCCCGAGGCATACATCACTGCGCACGACGCCATCTTCACCCGCTGCGGGCTCGAGCTCGGCGAGGTACTGCTCGTCAACGGGGCCAATGGCGCCGTCGGCTCGGCGGCCGTCCAGCTGGGACTCGCGGCGGGCGCCAGGGTCGTCGCCAGCATCCGGTCCCCCGGCACCGGGAAGGCGCTCGCCGCGGCCGGCGCCATCGTGGCCAGCCCGGATGAGGTGGCCGGTCAGCTGGCCGCGCTGGGCGGCGCCAGCGTGGTCGTGGAGCTGATCGGCGCGCAGAACCTCGAGGCCGACTTCGGCGTCCTCGCCGTCAAGGGGCGGATCGTGGTCGTCGGCACCCCGGCAGGCGCGGATGGTGCCATCTCGCTGCGCGCGCTGATGGGCAAGCGGGCCAGCCTGTACGGCACCATGCTCAGGGCCCGGCCGGTGGAGGAGAAGGCGGCGGCCGTGCAGGCGTTCGCCAGGTCGGTCCTGCCGCTGCTGGCGGCCGGCCGGGCACTGCCGAGGGTCGACCGGGTGTTCCCTGCCGCGCAGGCTGCGGCGGCGTTCGACTACCTGGTGCGGCCAGGGAAGTCGGGCAAGGTCCTGCTGGACTTCGGATGAGCGCCGGCTGGCTGCTCGCAATCGGCGCCCTAGGCGGTGCCCGCGGCACCCTCGATCAGGGCCGCACGAGCCAGCGCTGCGGGGACGACGCCCTGCTGGACTTCGGATGACCGCCGGCCAGGCGCCCGGTGCTGGCAACGCAGGTGCTGGCAACGCAAGTGCTGGCAACGCAAGTGCTGGCATCATGCGGGCGGGCATCATCGGGGCAGGCTGGATCGGCCGGCGGCACGCCGAGACGCTGGCCGGCCGCGATGACGTGACGGTCACCGCCGTCTGCGACACCGATTCCGCCCGTGCCGCGGCGGTCGCCGCGCTGAGCGGCGCCGCGGTGTACGAGGACTGGGGCAAGATGCTCCAGACCGCGGCACTTGACGCGCTCTGGGTCTGCACGCCGCCGCTGGCGCATGCCGGGCCTGCCGTGGCGGCGCTGGACCGCGGCCTGCCGCTGTACCTGGAGAAGCCCATCGCCAGATGGCCGGCCGACGCCCGGGTGATCGCGGACGCGGCAGCCCGCAGCGGGGCGGTCTGCGCGGTCGGCTATCAGTGGCATGCCGTCGACCTCATCGACGACCTGCGGCAGGCGCTGGCCGGGCGGGCCATCGGGTGCATGGTCGGGCAGAGCATCGGCGGTACCGAGTCCCGCCCCTGGTTCCTTGACCGGGCCGCGGGCGGCGGGAACCTGCTGGAGCGCGGCAGTCATCACATTGATCTCGCCCGCGCGGTGGCGGGCGAGATCGTCGCCGTGCAGGCGGCCGCGTCCTCGGTCCGGATGGCTCCGCGGCCAGCGGGGGACGGTGACATTGACGATGCCGTCACGCTGCTGCTGCATTTCGCCAGCGGGGCGATCGGCGCCATCGTGGTGGCCTGGACGGCCGGCACCGTGCCCGGCTCCTACTGGCTCCAGGTTGCGGCCGGCGACGCGCTGCTGCGGCTCGACCTGGATCCCGACTACCGGCTGTCCGGTACCGCAGGCGGCGCTGCCGTGGCCGCGGTCTCCAGGTCCGCTCCCTTTGAGCGGTCCGTCGACCGCTTCCTCACCGCCGTGCGCTCAGCCGAGCCCGGGCTCGTCTTCTGCGCGCCGGCCGACGCGGCCCGCACCCTCGCGGTCGCTGCCGCCGCCGAACAGGCGCTGACGAGCGGAAGGACGGTGCAGGTTGCGGTCGATTAACGGTTGGCCGCAAGTCCCGCGTTGGAGTAGCACACCACGTACGCGCTGTGAGAATATGACGCCTTCTATCGCATTTGCCGAGTCATGGGTGACGCGAGATAGTTGCCGTGCTCGCTGTTGCCCGAGCCGAAGCGGTGTTCTCAGAGCAATACATCACCCGGCACCCTGTGCCGCGTCAGAGGAGGTAACCCCTGTGGGTAGAACAGATGAGCGTCTGGTGCTCCCGCAAGGAGATGGCCCAGGCCGGCGTCAGTTCCTTGGCGGGATGGCAGCTACCGGCGCGGTGATGAGCGCGGGCGGCCTGCTGGCCGCCTGCGGCGGATCAGCGGGCACGGCAGGCACGGCAGGCTCTGCCACGCCAAGCGCTACTCCCACCGGCCACCGCAAGGGCGGAGCGCTGCGAGTGGGGCTCACTGGGAGTAGCGGCGCCGACACGCTCGATCCGCACCAGGGACTCACCTACCTCGACACGGCCAGGGCGCAGTCCCTCTACAGCCCGCTTGCCCAGCTGAGTACTCAGGCGCAGACCGAGTTCGTGCTGGCGGAGGACAACGGGATCAATCCGCATCGCTCGACCAAGGAGTGGATCATCAAGCTCCGGCCGGGCATCACCTTCCATGACGGTAGGCCCCTCACCGCCGACGACGTGATCTTCACCTTCCGCAGGATCAAGGGCGGCAACAAGGGAGCCGGATTCGCTGGCGCGAGCTCGCTTGGCCCCATGGACCTGGCCGGGCTGAAGGCGCTTGACCCGCACACGGTCCTTGTCCCGTTCACCCAGCACTACGGCAGCTTCCTGGACCAGCTGGGGTTCTGGTACTACCTCTACATCGTGCCTGTCGGCTTCGACCCGAAGAAGCCGAACGGCACGGGACCGTTCAAGTACCAGAGCTTTACCCAGAACGTGCGCAGCGTCTTCGTGCGGAACGAGAACTACTTCAAGCCTGGACTTCCTTACTTCGACTCGGTGACCGTGATCGACTTCAGCGATAGCACTGCCCTGCAGAATGCCCTGGTCACGAACGTCATCGACGCGGCCGGCGGACTTGAGGGTCCCCAGATCGCGGCGCTGTCCTCGACGAGCAGCGTGAAAACCGTCGCCTCGAAGACCGGAGCCATCACGCCCTTCACCATGCGCGTTGACCAGGCCCCGTTCAATGATTTCCGGGTGCGGCAGGCGATGCGGCTCATCGTGGACCGCCAGCAGCTCATCGACTCGGCGCTGGACGGATTCGCGTCGCTGGCTGCGGACGTGTTCTCGCCGTTTGACCCGAGCAGCGCGCATTTCACCCGGCAGGCGGACATCCCGCAGGCGAAGTCCCTGCTGGCGAAGGCCGGACACTCGAGCCTGACCGTCACGCTCACCACTTCCCCGGTCGCCACCGGCACCGTGGCGATGGCGACGGTGCTGGCCGAGCAGGCCAAGGCGGCCGGGGTGAAGATCAACGTCAGTAATGTCCCGCCCAACACGTTCTTCAAGCCAGGCAAGTACCTGGAGTGGACGTTCTCTCAGGACTTCTACAACTATTCGCCCTACCTGGCCCAGGTGGCCCAGTCGTTCCTGCCAAAGTCGCCGTATAACGAGACGCACTGGTGCAAGCCGGCCAGCACCACGGCAGAGCGTCGTTACCTGAGCCTCGACCAGCAGGCCAACACGACGCTCAGTTCGTCAACGCGCAAGCAAATCGTGCAGGAGATGCAGACGCTCGACTTCGACCAGGGTGGCTACATCATTCCGTGCTTCATTGACGCGCTCGACGCGTACAGCACGAAGCTCACCGGCTATACCGCCGCCAGGGTGGGCCAGCCGCTGGCCGATTTCAGCTTCGAGCAGTGGTCGTTCCTCTAGTGAGTGAAACGGAGTTCCCTGGTGGAAGGTAGCCTGCTCGCCGCCAATCTCGGGTTTCCAGAAGGCCCCGTCATCATGGGGGATGGCCGGATTGTCCTGTGCGATGGCAATGTCGGCGAGCTGCTGGTGTATGAGAACGGGAAGATCTCCACGTTCGCCCGCACCGGTGGCTCGCCGTGGGGCGCGATACTCGGCACGGACGGCGCCATCTACCTGACCCAGGGCGGGAACGTCCCGGGCAGCGGTGACACGAGCGCCGTGTCGGGGATCCAGCGGGTGGCCGCCGACGGCACGGTGGAACTGCTGTTCTCCGAGGTAGCCGGGTACCCGCTGTACGGGCCGAACGATCTCGCGTTCGGCCCTGATGGCCGGCTGTATTTCACCGAGTCGGGCTCGGAGCAGGACTTCCGCTTCGACGTCCGGGCGCCAGGCAGGCTGTTCGCGGTCGGCGAGTCCGGCAAGGGCGAGATGCTGCTCGAGCTGCCGGACGTCTACCCGAACGGGATCGCCTTCGATGCGCAGCAGCGGCTGTACTGGACCGAGTCGATGGCGCACCGGATCCGGCGGCTGGACGAGGGCGTGTCCACCACGTTCTGCCAGCTCTCCGATGACCATGTGCCGGACGGCATGGCGATCGCGGCCGACGGAAGGCTGTTCGTTTGCACGACCATCTCCGGCGGTGTCACCGTCGTTTCGCCGGACGGGGAGGTGCTGGAAGAGATCAGCCTCGGCGAGCACGCAACCAACTGCATCTTCGACGGCCCGGCGCTGTACGTGACCGCTACCCACGTGGCGGACATCGAGGCGTCCCAGCGGACCGGCACGCTATGGCGCGTCGACACCGACGCCGCCGGCGGCCTGGACCTCATCCCCGGCCGGCTGTAGCGGACCAGCGACGCTGGCCGCCGCCGAAATGGTGAATCCCGCGACCGATCACCCGCCAAAGGTGACCGATCCGCGGATTCACCACCCGGGAAGCCCGGCCGGGCGGGAAAGCCTGGCGGGCTAGCCGGCCCGCCCGGGCGGGCGGAGCACCTGCGGTTCGGGCCTGGCGCCGAGGAACTGGCGCCGAGGAAGTGGCGGAGTCCGCCGGGTTCGCCGGGATCACCTGGTCCGGGGCGGGCACCCCTGCGTCGGCGAGCGCCGCAGCCCTGGAGTCCGGGCCGGCCTGACGCTCAGCCGGGTCGGCCGCCCGGGCGGATGACCCGCGGTTCGGGCCTGGCGCCGAGGAACTGGCGGAGTTCCGCCGGGTTCGCCGGGATCACCTGGTCCGGGGCGGGCACCCCCACCTCGGCGAGCGCCGCCGTGATGCCGCCGCCCTGGCCGACCAGCACGATGTCGTAGCCGTGCCGGCGGAACTCCTGCACCTGCTCGGCGATGTCGGCGAGGATCCGCCCGGTCATCTCCGCCGGGTACGCCGGATCAGGCAGCTGCATGACCCCCCAGCCGGCCTCGTCAAGCACCGCGAGGCCATCGACGCCGCCGGGTGGCGGGTTCACGTACGCGTCCGCCGTCAGCGCGATACGGAACGAGCGGGCGTCGCCGTCCATCAGCCGTTGTCCAGCACGGACCCGAGGCTGGCCTTCTCGGCCTCCTCATCGTGGCCGGGCAGCGGATGGGTCATCCCGGCCACCCGCGGGAAGCCGATTCCCCGCCGCTCGAGTTCCAGCCGGAGTTCCTCGATGAAGATGCCCTCCCCGCTGGTCAGCTCCGGGGCGCCATCCGGCCATTCAGGCCGGCCGCCGCGCAGCGGGTCCGAGCTGGTGACGCATACGCCCATCGACGGGCTGCCCTCGATCCCGATCAGCACGATGTCCTCGCCGCGCTCGGCCCGGAGGCTGATCGCGTCGGCGACGCCGGCCGCCAGCCGCTGGCAGTGCCGCCGGTGCGCCGGGGTGTCGTACTGCTCACGCACCGCCCAGAACCGGTTAAGGCCGGTGAAGGCCAGCTCGGGGCAGGGCATCTGCTCGATCCGCCAGCCCTTGGCCCGGAGCACCTCCACGGCCGGCGAATAGACTCCGGGGCAGCGCGCGCCGCCGTCCGTCTTGGAATTCTGGTTCAAGAGGCAATGCGCCACAAATGCCACGCTCATGGGGCCAGCATAGCCAGGATAGGAAGAGTAACCAGGATGCCGCGTTCTGTAATCGTCACGGGCTCGTCCTCGGGGATAGGGCGCGCCATCGCCGGACGGCTCGCGGGTGACGGCTTTTCTGTGCTGCTGGCCGACGTGCGGCGGGATCCGATCACCGGCGGCGAGCCGACCGACGAGCTCATCGCCCGCCAGGGAGGCGACTGCGAGTTCGTCCCTGCCGACGTCTCGCGGCACGAGGACTGCGCCGCGCTGGTGGCCCGCGCCGTCGCCAGGACCGGCCGCCTGGACGTGCTGGTCAACAACGCGGCGCTGGCCGGCCTTCACTCAAAGCCGCTGCTCGACACGAGCGACGAAGACTTCGACGCCATCTTCGCGGTGAATATCCGCGGCCCGTTCATGCTGTGCCGGGAGGCAATACGGCAGATGCTGACCCAGCCGGCCAGCGGAGACGCCCGCGGCCGGATCATCAACATCACCTCACAGCACGGCATGGTGGGCGCGCCGGGCCACTGTGCCTACGCCGTCAGCAAGGGCGGGCTCGTGCAGCTCACCCGGCAGATTGCGGTCGAGCACGGGCGAGACGGGATCCTCTGCAACGCGGTGGCTCCCGGCAAGATCGTCACCGGCGCCGTTGGCGACCTGAGCCAGGACGAGCAGTCGCTGGCCTACGTCCGGTCGCGCACCCCGTTCGGCCGGCTGGGCGAGTCGCGGGACGTCGCGGCGGCGGTCGCGTTCCTCGCCTCCGGCGACGCGACCTACATCAGCGGGGTCAACCTGATGGTCGACGGCGGCTGGATGGCGTACTAGCGGCCCAGAACGCGCAGTGGCTAGCTGGACCAGGCGCGCCCGTTCCAGCGGAGTATGACATTCCGCTGTGCCCCGGCGCCCCTGTCCCAGTAGCTCCCGACCGCCCAGCAGCGCGCACCGGATGGGCAGGCGACAGCGGCGAGCCTGTTCTGGGCGCCAGGGTCGGGGACGGCGGACCCGGACCAGCTGGTCCCGTTCCAGCTCAGGACCTCATTCAGCAGCGCGCCTGGGGCGTCGTAGTTTCCCGCGCTCCGGCAGCTGGCGGCCGAGGCGCAGGCCACGCCATTGAGCTCGCCGCCGCCCGGGGTGGCGACCGCGGACCACCGCATCCCGTTCCAGTGCAGGGCTCCCCTGGTGCTGGCCTGGCCCTTGACCGCCCAGCAGCTGGCGGCCGACGGGCAGGCGACCCCGGTCAGCGCGCCGCCGCCGGCCGCGCCGCCGCCGGCCGCGACCTGCTGCCACCGCGTCCCGTTCCAGTGCAGGATCTCGCTGCGCTCGGCGCCCGCGTTGCCGACGTAACCCCCGACGGCCCAGCAGTCGCCGGCCGGGAGGCAGGCGATACCGGCGAGCCTTCGCCCATCTCCGACGACATTCTTGCCGGGGCTGGGGATGTCGACGGCCGACCAGTTCTTGCCGTTCCAGTGCAACGCCGCGTTCCGGCCGATGCGGCGGTCGCTGATGTGGCTGCCGACCGCCCAGCAGTCGGCGCGCGAGACACAGCTGACGCCGGACAGGCTATAAGCGCCGCCTGCCGTATCGCCAGGATCGGGCGTGGCGACTCTCGACCACCGCGTCCCGTTCCAGAGCAGGGCCTGGTTCAGGCTGATCGTGCCGCTCTCGTAGCTGCCGACGGCCCAGCAGTTGCCGGCCGAGGTGCACGACACGGCGGCCAGGCTGCTGTGCGCGCCGGCGCCCGTTCCGTGATCGGGGGTAGCGACCCTGGACCACCGGGTGCCGTTCCAGTGCAGGGCCTCGTTCAGCTGGGCGCTCGGCGTTTCGTAGCTGCCGACGGCCCAGCAGTTTCTTGCCGAGGTACAGGCGACGCCCTGCAGGCTGCTGGAAACGCCCGGGCTGGGCACGGCCCGGCCTGCTTTGCCCGCTCCCGCGCCGGTGCCCGGCAGCAGGCCCGCCAGCGCGGGCAGCAGCGCCATGCCAGCGATGGAGATAACCGGCGTACCTGCCAGCCTGCCTATGCCGCTCATGTCGTCGCCCTTTCCAGCAGACCGGGAGGTGAGCCCGCCCGGCCCGGTTAATTGCCGTAACCGTCGTAATTCGGTCAATGCGCTAATGCCGCGACCCGCGCTGATAGCAATTCATTCTCCTCGGACCGGCGACGGAAATGCACTCGCCTCGCGCCAGAATTTCCGCCGGGAATAGATATTCCGGCGGCAGATAGTGCGCGAGTGCGCCAATTCGGTCAGCCCAGGCCTGCCTGCCGGGCGCCGCGGTGCCTGGCGATTGCGTCGTTCACCCCGCCATGCATGTCATTGCACTGGTCCGGCGATATGAACACGAAACGGGGAGCATGCGGGCTATTCAGATCCCCGGCGAGGGCGGTGGTCAGGCGCGGTCCACGGCCGGGCGGAGCGGGGGCGCCGCATCGGCGTGGGCAGTCGTGCTGCGGCGCCATGCGGCCCATGCGCGTCCGGTGCCATAGCAGAGCGCGCCGAGTGCGCCGACGAAGAACCCGATGGGCCAGTTGTACAGATAGGAGGCGGCGATCGCGGCCCACACGATGACCAGTGCGATCGCGACCGACAGCAGCATGGCGAGGAGCGGTCTGCTGGTGAGGGACCTGGCGGCTGCGGGGGGGCCGATCATGAGGCTGAAGATCAGCAGGGCGCCCACGACGGGCACGGTCATGGCCGTCGCGAGGGCGACGACGATGAGGAAGCAGATCTCGATGCGGTGGGCGCGGACGCCTTTGGCTTCTGCTACCTCGGGGACAATGGAGGAGAGCATGAGGGGCCGGTACAGGACTGCTACGGCGGCGATGCAGGCACCGCCGAGGGCGGCAACGGGCAGGATCTCGGTGGTGCTCACGCCCAGGACCTCGCCGAACAGCAGTGAGTAGATCTCCGGCTCGTACTCGGTGGTCCTGCTGAGGAACGCGGCGCCGAGGGCGAGCATCATGACCAGCGCGAGGGCGGTCGCGACGTCGTGCCGGCCGCGGCGGCCGAGCGTGCCGATCCCGAGAGCGCCGAGGAGCGCGAAGACGGCCAGGCCGATGAGGGTGTTGATGCCGAGGAGGCTGGCGCCGGCGGCGCCAGCGAAGGCGCCCTTGGGGATGGCGTGGGCGGGGAACGCCGAGCCGCGCAGGACGACGAAGTATCCGACAACGCCGGCGACGACGGCGACGATCGTCGCGATGGTCCAGGCGTTCATCATGAAGCCCGCGAACATTCCGGCTCCTTCCTGCCTGGCTGGCCCGCGCCCGGGCTCACGCTGCGGTTCGCCGGCGCTCGCCGGCGCCGGTGATCGGCATGGCCGCTGGCCGGCGCCTGGCTGCCCAGACGGCGGGCAGCCCCGAGGCCAGGTAGGTGGCGAAGATGGCGGTGACGATGAAGAAGCTGACCGGCAGGCCTTGATGGCCAGGTCCCCAGTAGTAGCTGTCGTAGGCGAGCAGGACGCCGAGCCAGGTGGCGAGCACGCCAAGCAGGCAAGCGATAACCAGCGCCCAGGCCACCCTGCTGGTCAGGCGCAGCGCTGCGGCGGCCGGGCCAATGAGCAGGGCGGTGGACAGGATGGCGCCGATAGCCAGCGAAGACAGCCCGACCGAGACAGCCAGGGCCAGCATGTAGAGCAGGCCCACCAGGCGGACCTGGACTCCCCGCGCGGCAGCGATATCGGGGCTGACCGTGCTCAGCAGCAGCGGACGGCAGATGGCCGCGATGCTGACGAGCGATATCGCGCCGAGGATCACCACGACCGCGATGGTGCCGTTTGTCGTGGTGAAGATCGAGCCGAACAGGATCTGCTGAGTGGCGCCGGTCGTGGCCCCGGAAGTGGTGCCGAGGTAGAGGAACAGGGCGGACAGGCCGATGGCGGCGCCGAGCACGATGCCGGTCGCCAGGTCGCGTCCCCGCACCCGCCGGACACCGATCATGTCCATCACGCCGGCCCCGGCGATGCCCAGGCCCACGAACCCGGCTACCGGGCTGAGCCCTATCAGCAGCGCTCCTGAGCCCCCGGCCGCGGAGACGTCACCGAGCGCGTGCCCGCCGAAGGACTGGCCGCGCATGACAGTGAACACGCCGGTCACGGCGGAGACGATGGCCACGGCCCCGCCGATCACTGCCGCCACGTGGACCTGTGCGCTAGCGAAGAAACCTGGCTCGAACACCGACGTCCAGATCTGGTGCATGAGTATCAGCCCGCCTCGGCCGCCCGGCCGGCGGCCAGGGCCGCCTCGTCCCCGGTGGCCGGGCCGGTGACGACCAGGACCCGGCCATGCACGTGCAGCACGTCGATGGGATAGCCGTAGAGGCTGCTGAGGACCTCGGGGCGGACGACCTCTGCGGTGGGCCCGCTCGCCGCCCGCCCGCCGGCCAGGTAGATGATGCGGTCCATCACCGGGAGCAGCGGGTTCATCTCATGGGCAGACAGCAACACGGCGATCTGCTGCTCGCGGGCGATCCGGGCGAGCAGGCTGATGATCTCCTGGCCGCTGCGCAGGTCGAGGTTGGCCAGCGGCTCGTCCAGCAGCAGCAGCCGGGGGCGGCTGATCAGGGCGTGCGCGATCAGCACCCGCTGCTGCTCGCCGCCGGACAGGTTCCCGACCCGGGCATCGGCGAAACGGTCAGCGTCGACCGCGTGCAGCATCTCGCGGACCGCCTGGCGGTGCTGTCCCGGGCGCAGCCGCATCCCGTAGCGGTGCCCGTCCATCCCCAGCGCGACCAGGTCCCTGGCCCGCATCGGCAGGTCCGGATCGAGCAGGACCTTCTGGGGGACGTAGCCGACCGGCTGGTTCCGCGGCGAGCGTGGCCGGCCCAGGATGGCTACCCGCCCGCCGGCCGGCCGCTGCAGGCCGAGGATCACCCGCAGCAGCGTCGTCTTGCCGGCGCCGTTGGGGCCGATCAGCCCGGTGAACTCGCCGGCATTGACGGTGAAGCTGACATTGTCGAGGATCTGCCGCCCCGACAGTGCGACGCTGACCCCGTTAACGTCGAGGATCTCGGGCGCGACCGCGGCGGCGCGGGTGTGGTCCGTCATCACAGCTTCTGGGTCGAGATCTTGCTGGCAACTGCCTTCTGGATGGCGCGCGCCTCGGCGAGCATCCAGGACTGGTAGGTATAGCCGGGCGTCGGCATGGTCTCGTAGACACCGACCACCGGCACCCCGGCCTGCACGGCATTCTGTCGTATCGACGCGGTGAGCGCGTCGACCACCTGCTGGTTGTAGGCGAACACCTTGACCTTGTGGCCGGAGAAGAAGCTGTTCTCCAGGGCGATGTCCTGGGGCGAGGGATCGACGCCGTTCATGATGTCGGCCTGGAACGAGAACGGGGTCAGGTTAGTGATCCCCATGGCCGCCAGCAGGTAGTCAGCGACCGGCTCGGTCGTGGCGACCGTGGTGCCCGGGTACTTCGCCTTGAACTGCGCGATGACGTTCAGCCAGGGGGTCAGCGAGCGGTCAAAGGCCTTCAGGTTGGCCCGGAAGTAGGCGGCATGGGCCGGCCGCAGGGCGGACAGGCCGGCGGTCATCGCCTTAGCCGCCGCGGGCATCGTGACCGGGTTGTACCACAGGTGCGGGTTAGGGGTGCTGTCGGGCAGGCCGAGCACGTGCTGGACGACGATCACCTTGCGTTTCGGGTTCGGTGACGCCGACTCCATCTTGTTGATCCAGGTGTCGTAGCCCACGCCGTTCTGCACGATCAGCTGAGCCGTGCTGACCTCCTGGGCCACCCTGGGGCTCGCCTCGAACGTATGCGGGTCGGTGTTCGGGTTGTCCAGGATCGAGGACACGTGCACATACCGGCCGCCGATCTGGCCCAGCACGTTGGCGTACTCGTTCTCCGCGCCGACGGCGCTGATCACCGTCGTGCTGTCCGCGGAGCCACCGGGGCTGGAGCTGCCGCAGCCGGCGGCCGCGACCGCCAGCGCGGCCACCGCGCCGGCCAGGACCGTGCGCCGGCTCGTTCCGGCCAGCCTGCTCGCGCGTGGATGCTGTGTCCTGATGCCCATGTAACGGAAACATAGTCTCAGACTGAGTCTCATTGCAACTAAGGTTGAGTATCCGGGGACGGTTCGGCTGCGGGTTGGCCGGCGCTGCGAGACGGCACCGGGCATCGCCGGCAGCGCTGGCCGGCCATGCGGTCAGGACGGGTGGCCCGGACGTTTGCATAAACAGATTGGCATGTGTTTATATGACGTGGTGTCAGCGCGGACGAAGCCGTTCGAGGCCGCCGGGGAGCTGCTGAAGGTGCTGGCCGCCCCGGCCCGGCTGGCGATAGTGGTGGAGCTGGCTGACCAGCCCCGGTTCGTTCACGAGCTGGTCGAGCGGCTCGGGATGAGTCAGCCGCTGGTCTCCCAGCACCTGCGGGTGCTGCGGGGTGCCCGCCTGGTCGGGGTCGAGCGCCGTGGCCGGGAAGCCGTGTATTCCCTAGTCGACCAGCACGTCGCCCATATCGTCGCTGACGCCGTTCATCACAGCAAGGAGGAACAGTGACCGCCGAGCACGAGGTTCATGCCACCCACCCGCACGATCACGGACCCGGCTGCGGGCATGCCAGCGTCGAGCGTGCGGGTCACGTCGACTACGTTCACGAAGGTCATGCCCATACCCAGCATGACGGCCACTACGATGAGCATCCGCTGCCGCACCTGGCCCATGCCGGCCACGCCCACGCTCATGAGCCCGGCTGCGGGCATGAGGCCGTCGCCCACGGCGACCATGTCGACTACGCGCACGAGGGGCATCGCCACGCCGCGCATGGCGACCATTACGACGAGCACTAGGAGCATCGCGCTGCAGGGCCATGCTCTGCTGGCAGCCAGAGGAGCGTCATGTCAGCTCAGGGGATGGCGGACGAAATGCACACCGTGGTGGAGAGCCGCCTGCGCCGGATCGATCAGCGCTACACCGCCGGACGGCGAGCCATCGTCGACCTGCTGGTCAGCGCCGGCCACCCCGTGAGCATCGGCGACATCGCCGAGCGCCTGCCCGGCCTGCCGCGCAGCTCCGCCTACCGGCACCTGGTCGACCTGCACGCCGCCGGGCTCGTCCGGCGGGTTACGGCCAACGACGAGTTCACCCGCTTCGAGCTGGCCGAAGACCTCACCGAGCACCACCACCACCTGCTGTGCGTCAGCTGCGGCAAGGTCATCGACGTGACCCTCCCGGCCGGCTTCGAGCAGCAGGTGGCCGCGGCCATCGGCCAGCTCGCCGACGCCGAGAGCTTCCAGGCCCATGGTCACCGTCTTGACGTGCTCGGCCTTTGCGCCGCCTGCCGGTGAGCCAGCGTCCTCACCCGGCAAGCCTGGGCACACGCGGGAGATGAGCGGCCCGCTGCTCGTCTCCGCCCGGGCGAGCGAGCCGACGGCCGGCTCCCGGCGCAGCTCGTCGCCGCGCACCCTCGTCGGGCTTGGTGCCTTCGCGGCGTGCGGCCTTGCGTAGGCTCGCCCAGTCGGCGCACCGCGCGGGAGTGCGCCCCAGTCCGGCCTCCCGGCGCAGCTCGTCACCGCGCACCCTCGTCGGGCTTGGTGCCTTCGCGCCGTGCGGCCTCGCGTAGGCTCGCCCAGTCGGCGCACCGCGCGGGAGTGTGCCCCAGTCCGGCAGAGCGGCGGAGAGGTTCCTGCGGTGACCAGCGACAGTGTGCCGTTGCTGCGGACGCTCATGCTCCTCACCCTCATCAGCGGCCTGGTGGATGCGGTGAGCTACCTGGGGCTCGGCCGGGTATTCACCGCGAACATGACCGGCAACGTGGTCGTGCTCGGCTTCGCGGCGGCCGGCGCGCCGGGTTTCTCGATCCCGGCGAGCCTTACCTCGCTGGGCGCCTTTCTCATCGGCGCGCTGTGCGCTGGCATGGCCGCCCGGCGCATCGCTCGGCGCGGGCGCCTGCTGCTGCTGGCCATGGCGACGGAGGCCATTCTCAGCGGCTCGGCAGCGACAGTGGCCTTCCTGGCCAGCACGGTCGCATCCGGCCCGGACCGTTACGTCGTCATCGGCGTCCTCGCGTTCGCCATGGGCGTCCGCAACGCGACGGTCCGCCGGATGGCCGTCCCTGACATGACGACGACCGTGCTGACCATGACGCTCACCGGCCTGGCGGCGGACTCGAAGCTGGCGGGCGGTACCGGCGCGGGAACGGCGCGCCGGGCGTCCGCAGTCGCCGCGATGCTCATCGGCGCCATCGCGGGCGCCGCGCTGTACCTGCACCTCGGCGCGGGCCTGCCGCTTGCCGTGGCAGCCGTGGCGGCGGCCGGCGCCGCCACGGCCTTCCGGCTCAGCAGCGCGCCCGGGCTGCTCGACGCCGCGCGCTGACTCGACGCCGTGCGTGCGGCAGCTGACTACGGCTGCTGGAAGTCGGGGGTCTCCCAGATGCGTTCCCGCCGGTACTGCTTGACCTTGGCGATGTACTGCTGGGTCGGCGCGGTGTGCCAGCGCCCGGAGAACCAGTGCCCGACGCAGTGATCACCTCTGATTTCCGGCGTCACACTGGCCAGTTCCTGCTGGCAGCCTGCCCCGGTTCCTGACGCTGGCCGGCCGCCGTCGCCCGGGCCTTGAGCTCACGCTCGACCATCGCGACGAGGTCCGGATGGGCGCTCAGCCCGCGCAGCAGGCCAGGCGGGAGCCCCAGCTGGCGGCTCGCCTCCGCCACCACAGGCTGGATCATGTCGAGTGCCACCGCCAGGATGTCGTCCCGCTTGAACTTCGGCGGAAGGTCATCAAGCTGCAGTTCAGCCGGGCGGTGGAACGCCCCGTCCGGACCGGGAAGCCATGCCGCAGCCGTCGCCGCGGCGCCGGCCGCCGACTTCAGGTCCGCCCGGCTTGCGTCGGCGAACTCCAGCCGGACGGAGCGCTCGACGACCCCGGCCAGCAGGTCGCGGTTGGGCCCGAGCAGCAGGTTCCAGATGTACTCCGACCGGCTGTGACTCGGGTGACTGAGCGCGAACTCAAGGCCCTCGATAGTGGCGTCGGGATCAAATCCGTGCAGGCCGCGCTCGTGCCGCGCGAATTCCTCGGCGATGACGACGTGCCCGCTTGCGTCCGGGCGCCGGGCGTGCACGGCGACTGTGTCCCGTACGCCCATCTCGCGCAGCTGCCTGAGCCACGGCCCGTAGCCATCTCGGGCGAACCAGGCGTCAGGGTTCCCGCCAAAGTAGCTCTCCAGGTCCGGTGTCCGCTGGTAGAGGCTGACCGGCGTCATCAGCCGCTGCTCACCGGTTGCCGCGTTCTCCCCGACCAGGAAGGCCGTCGCGCTGAGCTTCTCCCTGAGCAGCTCCTGCCCAACTGGGGGGGCTTCCGCCAGCGCGCGCGCCACGCGCTCAAGATCGCCATCGTGCCGTGCCGGGTCCAGCTGCGCGGCGTCCATGCTCGCGTACCTGGGCAGGACGTTCTCCAGGACCTCGGCCACTACGTCCGGCTCGCCGAGCTGAAGCGCCGCAAGGAAATGCCGGGCATCAGCGAACCGCGCGATAGCCCGCCGCACCGTCGGGAGGCCCGTCCCGGCCGGGCCGGGAAGACCGGCCGGCCCCGGCAGGTAGACGGCCGGGCGCCCGTCGGCGTCGAAGGGCGCCACCTGGCTGCCATCCTCCAGCCGGATGATCGGCTTCGACCTGGCCGGACCGGACTGCTCGCCGGGGTAGTCCGGTGCCTTCCACAGGGCCAGGTGCTGATAGAGGAAGGCATAGAGGCGCCGTATCCACGCGTCGGGCTGCGCCGCCAGGAACTCGCCGTTAAGGCTCGCCACGAAGGACTCCGGGGTGACCTCGGCGACGCCGATCTCCTCGCGCAGGTATCGCCAGAGGGCAGGCGTCCCGTCGTCGGTGATGGACTCGTGTGCGAAGGCCCGGCTTCGGCCGGCCCCGTCGAGCGCGCCAAGCTGGTCAGCGGACAGCAGCTCACGGAGCCCGGCGCCGCGGGCCAGCGCCAGCTCGCCCGCGCGGCCGTAGCCGCCCCCGGCGACTGGAATGAGCGCACCGCGGGCCAGGGCGTCGCGGGCGCTATCGAACAAGCCGCGGAACATGGTGCCCTGGCCGAAGCGCGCCGCCTCCAGCGGCATGCCGCCGAGGACATCGACCGTCAGCAGCCGTTCATCGCGCAGATCGGCCAGGACGGCCGCCAGCAGCGTCGCTGTCTCGCGGACCAGGAACTGGTTCCAGGGATCATGCTCGGGAACGTTGTCGCGAGCCGGCGTCGTCCGGTACGGCCCCTGGATCAAGAAGCCGAGGAAGGTCTCCTTCTGCGTGGGGAAGAACACGACGAGCGGCGATTCCCGGCACGGGACCAGCCGGGGCCCGGCCATCGCCGCGCGCAGCGGGAAGGCGATCTCGACCCGCTGATCCGGCTGGCCGGCGGTCTCCAGGTCGCGGTGCCAGATGAGCCACTCTGCCGCGGCGCCATCGCCGGACCGCCGGAGCCTGACCCGGCGCCGCGCCGCGGCCCGGGCCGCAACGGTCCGCTCAAGGACAGCGGCGGGAACCTGGCACCCGCCGACAGCCACCCGCTCGATGTTCCGCAGGAACAGCAGCGTCCCGAGCCCGAGCCCGGCCAGGGCCGCGGAGATCTCCGGCACGGCCGCCGCCGGGGGAAGATCGGCCCGGTCGAAGGGAAAGATGAACAGGGTCTCGTCCGGGGTGCCGTCGGGGGTGCCGTCCTGGGCGCCGTCCGGGGCGATAGCAACCGGGCGCACGTAGTTCTCGATGCGGAAATGCTCGCCCGGGCTGTGCACGCTGGGCGCCTGCGTGTACGCGTAGACCGACTTGAACCCGATGCCGAACGTGCCGATTGCCGTCAGGTCCCCGGATTTCGCTGAATGTCCGACCCCGCAGATGCCCCGGACGTCGGCGTCGGTGAAGGGCCGGCCATCGTGCCGTACCTCCAGCCGATCCTGGAAGAGCTCAAAAGCCAGCTCCCTCGCGCCGACGTCCTCGGCATTCTGGATCAGCTCGAAAATGAAATGCGTCCGGTCGCTGTACAGCTGCCCGAGGAGATCGAGCACGGCTGTGTCCGTGCCGTACCTGGTGATGTTCTCCGCACGGATCTTGTCGTAGTCAGCGGGCACCGGCGACCTCCGCGCGCAGCTTACGGCACGCTCAAGCCCGGAAGCCCGGAAGCCCGGAAGCGTGGGAGCCCGGGAGCCCGGGAGGCCGGGAGCCCGGGAGCGCGGGAGCGCCGGAGCGCGGGAGCGAGAGCCCCGGTCGGCCGCGCGGCGGGCAGCCGCCGCGCGGACAGCAGGAAGAGCCGGAGGTGAGCGGCCGGAAGCCGGGAGCCGGGGAGCCGGAGCCCGGCTGGCCGCGCGGCGGGCGGCCGCCGCGCAGGCTCAGCCGGAAGAACCGGAGGTGGAGCGGGATTCCCCGAAGTCATGCGCTTTCCATGCGCGGAAGTAGGTGACGGCCAGGGCTGCGGCATCGTCCGTCATGATGAGCGTCCTTCTTCTCTTCAGGTTCCCGGCTCCATGCGGGTGGTCACCGCGATCCGGTTCCATGCGTTGATCGTCAGAATCAGGCCGATCAGCTGCGCCAGCTCCGGCTCAGCGAACTGCCCGGCTGCCTCGGCGTAAACCTCACCGGGCACGTGCGTCTCGCTGATCAGGGTGACCGCGTCGGTGAGCGCGAGCGCGGCGCGCTCGCGGTCGGTGTAGTACGGGGCCTCGTGCCACGCGGGCAGGGCGTAGATCCGCTGCTCGCTCTCACCGCCCTTGCGCGCGTCTGTGGTGTGCATATCGATGCAGTACACGCAGCCGTTCAGCTGCGAGGACCGGATCCGGATGAGCTCCTTCAGCGGCGGCTCGAGGCCCTCCCCGGCGGCGGCGTCCAGGGCCAGCATGGCCTTGTACACGCGAGGCGCTAGTGACTTGAGATCCATCCGCGGGGCGTTGTCTGTTGTCGTCATGCCACCAACGCCAGGCGGCAGGTAGACCAAGGGTAAGGGCCAGTTACATGCTGAAAAGCTGGGCCACTTGGAGCTGGGACCTGCCGCTGGAGCTGCGTCCTCATGGGCAGCCCGGTGGCAGCAGGCAGCCGTGCGGAACAGCCAGCTCTGGACGCCAGATGGCCTGCCGGCTGCAGGGCGTTCGTGCTCACCTTGCCCGGAGGCGCAGCGCGTGGCCTCGTTGGATGTGGTTCTGGTGCCGTCGGGGAGCAGCGGGCCGCCCGGGTTGCTGGCATCCGGTGCCCTGGTCGGCCGGGGGGGTTCAGGCCGCCCGGCGGCGGACCAGCCAGACGGTGGCGGCGATGAGCAGCACTGACAGCGCGAGCAGCCAGCCGCCCTCGATCCACTGGAAGGGCCAGAACCGGCTGCCGGGCTGGTACCTCGCCCACCACGTGTACCCGTGCTGGGAGAGGCACTGCGCGGGCGAGAGCCTGGAGGAAGAGCAGAAGTGCTGGAGGGCGTTGACTATCTGGGAGCCCCGGGCGGGGAACGCGAACTTGCCGCCCTTGGTGTACCACTGGCTCACGATCCACGCGGAACCGGGCAGGTTCAGTTTGCTGGTGAGCAGCGGTGTCATGTAGTGCTGGCGCAGGTACAGCGCGGTCGCGAGGGCGAGCCCGGCGTAGGCGGTCAGGGTGGCGGCGATCGCGGGGACGACCCGGCGGATGAGCATCCCGGCCAGGGCGCCGATCGCGAAGGCGGCCAGCGTCCAGGCGGCGAACGCGACCTCGCGCAGGTCGAACACGTCGGTAGCGAACGGGATCGCGTAGCCCGCGGCGAAGAACGGGCGGAGATACCAGGAGAACAGCACGCTGAACGCCCCGGCTGCGGCTGCCACCACCACCGCGAGCAGCACCAGCTTGGCGAGCGTCCAGCGCCACCGGCCGATGCCCTGCGTCCAGGCGAACCGGAAGGTCCCGGTCTCCAGCTCCCGGGCCAGCAACGGCGCCCCGGCGAACGCCCCGATCAGCGCCGGCACCGCCTGCAGAAAGACTCTGACGACATTCACACTCGTTGCGTATCTGCCGGTGAAGTTTATCGTGCAGGCGATTGAGCTTGCCGGGTGGCAGGCGGTGGCGTAGGAGTGGTGTATCTGAAGGCCGGTGAGCCACAGGTACACCGCGAGCGCGCCCAGCAGCGCGGCCACGCCGCCCAGCGCGGCCCGGTGCTGCCGCCAGGTGACCCAGGCCATCCGCCGCCACGGCACCGGCCGCAGGCCGGCGTCGTGCTTCGGGCGGGCGGGCATGGTCAGCGCGGTCATTGCGTCACCTCCGATGGCTGGGTGTGCCGGCCGCGGCCTGGGCCGGGCAGCGCCGCGGCGCCGGGCTCGCGCAGGTAGGCCAGGGTGAGTTCTTCCAGGCCGACCGGGTGCGCCTCCCAGCCTGGCGGCACCGGGTCGTCCGCGGTGGCCCGGACCAGCAGGTGGGCCTGCGCCTCACCGCGGCGCACGTGCACCACCGGCCGTTCGGCATACTTGTCGGCCTCGGCGGCGGGGCCGGTCAGCATGCGGTGGCTGGCGAGCAGGTCGTCGACCTCGCCGGCCACCTGGACCCGGCCCTGCGACAGCAGGATGAGGTAGTCGGCCACCCGCTCGAGTTCGGTGAGCACGTGCGAGGACAGCACGACCGACACCCCGCCCGCCTCCCCCTTCCCGGCCGCCGCCGCCAGCACCGTGGCCATGAAGTCATGCCGGGCGACCGGGTCGAGCATCGCCACCGGCTCATCTAGCACCAGCAGCCGCGGCCGGCGGGCCAGCGCCAGGGTCAGCGCGAGCTGCGCCTGCTGACCACCAGACAGCTTCCCGGCCTTCCGGTTCAGCGGGATGCCGAGCTCGGCCAGCCGGGCCTCCGCGTAGCGCTGGTCAAAACGCCGGTTCAGGTTGCGGGTCAGGTGCAGCATGTCCGCGGCGGACAGGTTCTTGTACACCGGCGTGTCCTGGGCGACGAACGCGATGCCGTCCAGCGCCGCCGGGGACCCGGGAGGCAGGCCGCCGAGCACGGTGACGCCGCCCGCGCTTGGTTCCGCCAGGCCGACCGCCAGGTTCAGCAGCGTGGTCTTGCCGGCGCCGTTCGGGCCGACCAGCGCGGCCACGTGCCCGGCGGGGATCGCCAGCGTGCACTCGCGCAGCGCCCAGGTGCTGCCGTACCGCTTGCCCAGGCCGGTGGCCTCGATGACGTTCATGCTCATGCGACGCCCTCCGTTTCGCCGCTCGCCGCGCCGCCGCGGGTGCGTGACCCGCTGCGGCGCTCATAGAAATCCCGCAGCGCGCTGGTGAACAGCGCGACCATCCCGTCCTCGTCCAGCCCGGCCCCGTCCGCGGTGCCCAGCCAGCCCAGCAGGGAGCGGCGCAGCGCGGTCAGCTCCGGGAGCGCGACCTGGCTCAAGGTGGCCTGAATGAACGTGCCCTGGCCGGGCCGGCCGGCCGTCAGGCCCTTGGTCTCCAGCTCCTTGTAGGCCTTCAGCACCGTGTTCGGGTTGATGGCCAGCGAGGCGACCACGTCCCTGACCTTGGGCAGCTGGTCGCCGAGCTTGAGGTAGCCCAGCCGCAGCGCGTGCTCCACCTGGTGCACAAGCTGCAGGTAGGTCGGCACGCCCGAGGCCGCATCCAGCCGGAACTCGATCGGCGACGCGGCCGTGGCCCGCCCGGATGGGGCCGTGCTCCGATCCCCGCCGCCCGCGCCCGCCGGGGAGACGCCGACCCGGCCCTTCCCGATGCCTTTATCTATATCCATAAGACAAAAATACAGCGGTGGACGCCGCTGTCAAGCGCGGCCTGCCGCACGCGGTGGACGAGCCGGGCCAGGCAAGCCTGCGATAGCCACGTTCCTGCTGCGCCATGGCCTGGCTGGCGGGGCGAGCGGCGAGTTCGCCGTCGCGTTCTCCAAGCCGGAGCCGCAGGTCAGCTATCTGCGGGAACTCCTGCCGGAGACCACAGCCAGCCAGCTGCGGTGTGTCGCCGTGCGCCGTGCGTCCGTGCGCCGGCATGGTCCGGTATGCGAGGTGGTCTCGTGGCTACGGACGACCGCCAGCCGATTTGTTGACACCTTCGCCGGGTTTCCGGTCCAGTTGACACCGACTTCGAAGATCAGCAGTGCCTGCACGGATGCCAGATAAGGGAGTTGCGTGATGTTCACCGTCGAAGAACGGGACCGCGTCCGGGAGCAGCTACTCGCGCGCGCCGAAGCCGACGGCACCATCGCCGGCGCCGCTTTCACCGGCTCACACGCCGTCGGAGAAAGCGACCGCTGGTCGGACACCGACCTGGTCCTGGCCGTCCGCGGCGAGCTCACCACAACGCTGAACCGATGGACAAGGTGGCTCTACGACGATCTCGGTGCGCAGCATCACTGGGATCTGCCCGCCGGACCGAGACTCATCCGCGTGTTCCTCCTGCCTGGCTGGCTCGAGATCGACCTGACGTTCGCGCCAGAGGCAGAGTTCGGCCCGCGGGGCCCGCAATGGCGGACGATCTTCGGCCAGACGCAGCCACTTGAGCCCTTCGCAGCTCCGGACCGCGACACCCTGGCCGGACTCGTCTGGCACCACGCTCTCCATGCCCGAGTCTGCATCAAGCGCAGCCACTGGTGGCAAGCCGAGCACTGGATCAGTGCCATGCGCGATCACGCGATCACGCTGGCCTGCCTACGGCTGGGCTATCCCGCCGCCTACGCGAAGGGCTCCCATCTGCTGTCCGACGACCTGACGGCACCGCTGGAGACGACGCTCGTGCGTTCACTCGCCGAACCGGAGCTCTACCGTGCCCTGGGCGCCGTCATCAACGTCGTGACGGACGAGCTCGAACGATCCGATCCCGCACTCGCTACCCGCCTGCGACCCATGCTCGCGGAACTGGCGGGCCCGGACGACAGCCCAGCTCCCGATACACGGCTACCGGCAACCCCCGGTGTCAGCCACCGCGACCAGGCGCCACCTGCCTAGCAAAGTCGCAGTCGAACCGACGTCCTCCGGTTCCATATGCGTGGCCAAGTTCCAACTAACGTGTCACGGCTCAATCTCCCGCACGACCCCCGATGCCCCGGACCGCCAACTTGCTCTGGGATCCGTCAACTATCGCTGGTGGTCACAGGTGCTCTGTGACTCCCAGCGTTAGATGGCTTGTGATCTTGCTTCGTTGTGGCGCTTCGCGGGCTTTCCAGTTTTAGCTGGCGTGATCTCCCAGTTTTAGCTGGCGTGCTGGTCCAGCTCCCAGTTGCTGGTGGCATCCAGCTGCTACCCGGACGTAGCGTGCACAAGCACTTCGACCGCTCCCTTCGATCCCAGGATGGGCGATTGCTGCTGGCCCAGGAGCCGCCATCCGTGGTCTTCCAGCGCGCGTGCCGCGGCATTCACGGCCGCTGCGACCTGCTGTGGCTGACCGGCGAGTGCGGCGGCGTGCAGCTCGAAGGTTGGCTTGATCAGCGCGATGAGCTGTGCGGCTGGTGCCAGGAGCTGCCGGTCGATCTGGCCGATGGCGTCGGCGACGGCGAGGTAGGACAGGTTCATCGTGATCAGGTCCACCGGCTCGCCGATGAGGCGCCGGCCGAGCCGGGCCAGGTTGGTGCGCTCCAGATTGATCACCCGGGGATCGGCTCGCAGCCACCCGCGGAGCTGGCCGGCGCCGGCGTCGACGGCGTAGACACGGGCCGCCCCGGCATCCAGCAGGGCCTGGGTGAAACCGCCGGCCGCCGCGCCCAGGTCGAGTGCGACAACGCTAGCCGCGCGGACCCCGAAGGTGGTCAGGGCGTGGGCGAGCTTGATCGTCCCGCGCAGGGGGCGAGGACGGCATATCCGGATGGCAGCGTCCGCGCGCACGCGCGTCCACGAGCCACCGCAACGTTCCGGCCCGGAACAGGATGTCACCGCCGCCTGAGGTAAGCCCATACGTGCCGGACTCCCGTTGTGCGCGCGACTCCTGACTCCCGGGCCGCCCCTCCACAATGCGGCGAATCAGGTTCGATCCGTCGGTCGGCGGGTACCGGGTCACGTCTCGGCGGCCCCATGCATCACGCTAAAGATCGCGAGGTTGTGGATGCGGTGCGGACGTGCCGCTCAGCAGTACTTGCGCGGCGGCGCGGGGTTCGGTGATCGGGGCTCGAACGCGTCCCGCAAGCTAAAACCTCCAGGCGAGCCAGTTTCGGAGGACGAGCCCTAGCCTCGGCTTTTCATGGGGATGCGGCGCCTGACGGGCGCGCCGGCTAAGAAAAGTGCTCCTGAACTGGGACGATAGGGGTGTTCGAAGTCCTTATCGGTGCCAGGTCGAGGAGCACTTTCAAGGTGAAGGTTACCGGTTGGTCGAAGGGGCTGGAAGTCACCAGTGGCGGGCAGGGGATCGTGTCGCACGCCGGGCTGGTGCTGCTGCGGGCATTGTCCGACCAGACGGGGCTGACGGCGGGGTTGTCGAAGGCGCTGGCCTCGCCGCGGCTGCTGATTCATGACCGGGGCCGGGTCGTGGCGGACCTGGCGTGTGCGATCGCTGACGGCAGCGAGGCGATCAGCGACTTCCGGGTGCTGGCCGACCAGCGGGAGATGTTTGGCCTGGTCGCGTCGGTGCCTACCGCCTGGCGGACGCTGGATGAGATCGCTTCCGGCGGTCCGCGGGCGCTGGGCCGGGTCACTGCGGCGGTGAACGCGGCGCGGCGGCGGGCGTGGGCGGGCATCGAGGCCCGGCACGGCGCTATCCCCGGCATCCGTATGGCGGACAAGGTGCTGGAGGGCGTGACCTGCATCCGGCTGGACGCGACGGTCGTGCCCTGTCATTCCGAGAAGAACGGAGCTGAGCCGAATTTCAAAGGGTTTGGCCTGCATCCTCTGGGGGCCTGGTGTGACAACACCGATGAGCCCCTGGCCGGGATGCTGCGCCCGGGCAGCGCCGGGTCGAATACCGTCACCGATCACCTGCGGGTGCTGGATGACGCGATCGCGGCCCTGCCGCCCCGGCACCGGCGGCGGCTGATGGTCACCTGCGACGGGGCCGGGGCCAGCCACGGGCTGATCGCCCGGCTGGACAAGCTCGCCGCCCGGCCCGGTCACCAGCTGACCTACTCGGTCGGGTGGGATCTGGCCAAGCGGGAGAAGGCAGCGATCGCCCAGGTCCCGGCCGGAGCCTGGCAGATCGCCGTCGATCACCGCGGCGAGGTGCGCGAGCGCCGCGCCGATGACGCCTGCCAGGACGCCAGCTGCGCGCATGCGCGGTGCTGGCGCGAAGAGGCCCACGTCACCGAGCTGACCGGCCTGCTGCGCCAGGGCGCGGCCGGGGACCAGCTGGCAGGCTGGCCGGCCAGCATGCGGGTGTTCGCCCGCCGCGAGCGCCCGCATCCGGGCGCCCAGCTGACCCTGTTCGAGGCCGAAGACGGCTGGCGGTACACCCTGTGGGCCACCAATCTGCCCGCCGGCCTGCGCGGCTGGCGCGCCAATCCCGCCTACATCGACGCCGCCCACCGGGTCCACGCTAGGGTCGAGGGCCGCATCCGCACCGGGAAGGACACCGGCATCGGCCGGTTCCCCTCCCACGACTTCAAGATCAACGCCGCGTGGCTGGCCGCATCCCTGATCGCCGCCACCCTGCTGGCCTGGCTGCGCCACCTCGCCCTCGACGGCGACCTCGCCAAAGCGGAACCGAAAGCCCTGCGTTACCTTCTCTGAACTAAGAACGATCATGGTTCGAGGTGGGGTGGGCGCTGGC
>DATGVY010000340.1:0-3456 GCA_035299845.1 Streptosporangiaceae bacterium | reverse complement strand
ACACTGTAGGTCGCACCGGCGGCGGTGGAGGCCCCGCCGTGACGACCATCAGGGGTCAGGCAGAGCGCTTGCAGCGGCGTACGGAACTCATCGAGCAGGTCCAGGGTGTCCCCCAGCGCCGTGGCGCACGCCTGGGCCGGGTCGCCGCCCGCCGCGAGCGCCAGCAGCACCGACCGGGCCGTGTTGCCCCGGATCGCGAGCTCGCCGCGGCCGGTGCAGGCGGCGGCGCCGACCCGGTTGTCGCAGTAGTTGCCGGCGCCGATGAGGGCTGAGTCGCTGACCCGGCCCGGGTACTTCCACGGGTAGCCGCTCGTGCTGACTCCGGCCGCGAGGTTGCCCGCGGCGTCCAGGGCGAGCACGTTGACGGTACCCCAGGGGCCGTCCGGGGGCGGCATCGCCGTCATCCGCTCGAGCACCTTGCGGCGGTAGGTGACCTCGCCGGGCCCGTGCACCACCTCGGCCGCCTCCAGCCCGGACGAGGTGAGGCCGTCGCGCCAGATCCGCCGCGCCTCGTCGGTCAGTGTCGGCCCGCGCTCGATGCCGACCTCGTCGGCGAACTGTTCCGCGCCGGCGCCGACGAGCATCAGGTGCTGCGGCAGCCGCTCGCACACGGCCCGGGCGATGGAGATCGGGTGCGGGAAGCCGGTCACCGCCGCGACGGCGCCGGCCCGGCGAGTCGCGCCGTCCATGATGGACGCGTCGAGCTCCACCTCGCCCACCAGGTTCGGCAGCCCGCCGACGCCCACGTAATGGTCGGCCTCGTTGGCCTCCACCATCCGGACCGCGGCCTCCACCGCGTCCATGGCGCTGGCACCGCCGCGAAGCAGCGCCATCCCTGCGGCCAGACCCACCTCGCCGCGCTCACTAGCGATCATTACAAGCGTTATGGCTGCTCCTTCTTTTGATATTCGCCCACCGCCGCCGCTACCGGCCCGAAGGCGAAGTGGCAGGCGGCCAGGTGTCCCGGGTCGTCAGGCGAGGCGGACAGGGCCGGGTCCTCCTGCTCGCAGCGCGGCTGCGCCATCGGGCAGCGGGTGCGGAACCGGCACCCGGCCGGGATCCGCAGCGGGCTCGGCGGGTCACCGGCGACGGCCGGGGCACCGCCATAATCGGCGCTGTCGGTCAGCCTGGGGATCGCGGCGAGCAGGCCCTGGGTATAGGGGTGCCGGGGAGCGCTGAACAGCTGCTCCGTGGGCGCCATCTCGACGATGCGGCCCAGGTACATGACCGCGACGCGGTCGCACAAATGCCGCACCACGGCCAGGTTGTGTGAGATCAGCAGCAGTGTCAGCCCCAGCTCACCGCGCAGGTCCCGCAGCAGGTTGAGGATCGTGGCCTGCACGCTGACATCGAGCGCCGATACCGGCTCGTCGGCGACGAGGACGTCGGGCCGGAGCGCCAGCGCCCGGGCTATCGCGACCCGCTGCCGCTGGCCGCCGGAGAACTGGCGCGGGTAGGCGGAGAGGTCGCTTTCGCCAAGCCCGACCAGCGTGAGCAGCTCCGTGCTGAACGCCTTCACCTGGCTCCTGGGCACCACGTGATGCACCCGCAGCAGCTCGCCCAGCATCCCGCCCACGGTCAGCCGGGGGTTCAGCGACGAGTACGGGTCCTGGAAGACCATCTGGATACGGCGCCGGTCGGCCCGCGAGCGGTTGGCCGGCAGTGCCCGGCCATCGAAGCGGATCTCGCCGCGGTCGACCGGGCGGAGCCCGGCCAGCGCCAGGGCGAGTGTGGACTTGCCGGACCCGGACTCACCGACGAGGGCGAGCACCTCCCCGTGCCCGATCTCCAGGTCGACCCCGTCCACCGCGCGGAGCAGCCGTTCCTCGTGGCGGATGCGCGCGGCGAGCTGAGATCCGACGGGGAAGTACACCGACACTCCCCGCGCCGCGAGCAGCGGCTCCGCTGACCCGGGCACGGCCGGACCGGCGGGCACGGCCGGACCGGCGGGCACGGCAGGCTCAGCGGGCACGGCGGTCACGGTCGCGCCCGATCCGCCGCGACTGCCTCCAAGCAGCGCTCGTAGTGCAGGCAGGCGGTCGCCCTTCCGCCGGGCAGCAGCCGCAGCGGGGTGTCGGTCACCCGGCAATCCTCCTCGACGAACGCGCACCGCGGGTGGAACCGGCATCCCGGGGGCGGCGTGATCAGGCTGGGTGGTGAGCCGGGAATCGGCACCAGCGACTCACGGACATACTCAAAGTCCGGTGCCGAGCGGACCAGCCCGAGCGTGTACGGATGGCGGGGATCGAGCAGGACCTCACGGACATCCCCGCGCTCGACGAGCTGCCCGCCGTACATGACGGCGATGTGCTGGCAAACCTGGGCGACCACCGGCAGGTCGTGAGTGACGAACACCAGGCTTACGCCTGACTCGCGGCACAGCCGGGCCAGCAGCCGGAGGATCTGGTCCTGGATGGTCACGTCCAGCGCGGTGGTCGGCTCGTCGCAGAGGATGATCTCGGGGTCGCAGGACAGCGCGATAGCGATCATCACCCGCTGCCGCATGCCGCCGGAGAACTCGTGCGGGTAGGCACGGAACCGCCGCTCCGGGTCGGGGATGCCCACCCGGCGCATCAGCTCCAGCGCTCTGTCCGCGGCCCGGGCCCGGCTATAGCCGAGATGTACCTCCGGCCCCTCGGCGATCTGCCGCCCGACGCGCATCACCGGGTTGAGCGCGCTCATCGGCTCCTGGAAGATCATTGATATCTTCGGGCCGCGGATGCGGTTGAAGTCGGAGCGGCCCAGCTGCACCAGGTCCACGCCGTCCAGCAGGATCTGCCCCGAGGTGACCTGCGCCTCGGGCGGCAGCAGGCCGAGTATCGCGCGCAGCGTCATGCTCTTGCCGGACCCGGACTCTCCGACCAGGCCGAGCGCCTCGCCCCGGGGCACCTCGAAGGACACGCCGTCGACCGCCCGGACGGTGCCGCGCCGGCTGGCGATGCGCACATGGAGGTCGCGGACCTCAAGAACCGCGTCTAGGACTGCGCCACTCATGATTGGCCTGGCCTGAGCAGGTCCGCGAGGCCGTCGCCCATGAGCGACAGCCCCAGCCCCACGACGACGACCACGAGACCCGGGATGGTGGTCAGCTGCCAGTGGGTGGACAGGAAGTTCTGGCCATCGTTGATCATGGACCCGAGATCCGCCGTGGGCGGCGGGATGCCGAGACCGAAATAACCGAGCGTCACGATGGCCAGGATGTCCTGCACGATATCGGACATGGCGTAGATGAACGCCTGCGTGACGACGTTGGGCAGCAGGTGCCGGCCCATGATGCGCAGGCTCGACAGACCGCCCGCCTGCGCGGCGAGCACGTAGTCCTGCCGTTTGGCCACCAGGATCTCGCCGCGGATGATCCGCGCATAGGAAACCCAGCCCACCACGGTTATCGCGATGTAGATGCTGCGCGCACCTGGGCCGAGCACGAATACCAGGGCGATGACCAGCACGTAGAAC
>DATGVY010000339.1:0-5758 GCA_035299845.1 Streptosporangiaceae bacterium | reverse complement strand
CACCGGCATGGTGCTCAACCTGATCATCGTGACCGACGAGGCGGGCCAGTACGATGCCGTGCGCGCCGCCAGCGAGGCAGGCCGCGAGCACCCGTGCCGCATTCTCGGCGTCATCGTCCGCCGGCCGGATGCCGGGCCGCGGCTCGATGCGGAGATCCGCACGGGCGAGGCCGGCCCCAGCCAGACCGTGCTGCTGCGCATGTACGGCTCGATGGGCCAGCACGCGGATTCGGTGGTCAGGCCGCTGCTTGCGCCGGACACCCCGGTGGTCACGTGGTGGCCGGGCGAGGGCCCGGCGTGCCCGTCCCGCGACCCCCTTGGCGTGCTCGCCCAGCGCAGGGTGACGGACGCGGCGCAGGCGCCGGTGCCACGCGAGGCGCTCGGGGTCCTGGCCCAGGCCTACCAGCAAGGTGACACGGACCTCAGCTGGACCCGCGCCACCTCCTGGCGATCATTGCTCGCGGCGACGCTGGACCAGCCGCACGGCCGCATCAGCGGCGGGTCGGTCACCGCCGAGAAGGACAATCCGACGGCGGACCTGATCGCTGCCTGGCTCAGCGGCTGCCTGGGCGCGGGATTCGAGCGGGATACCTCAGGCGGCCCTGGCATCACCGAGGTCAGGTTCACAACTAGCGACGGCGACATCGTCCTGGCCAGGCCGGATGGGCAGATGGCCACGCTGGCAAAGCCCGGCCAGCCGGACCGGCGGGTCGCCCTGCACCGCCGGGAGTCCGCCGAGCTGCTGGCGGAGGAACTCCGGAGACTGGATGCCGACGAGATCTACGGCGAGTCGCTGGCGCGGCTCGCGGCCGGCGCCACGAGCCGCCCGGCGGCAGTGACGCAGCAGGACGAGCAGTGACCACCCCCCAGGTCCTCATTCACCGTGACGCCGAGCTGCTGGCCAAGGCCGTGGCCGCGCGCCTGGTGACCCGCCTGGTCGATATCTCGGCGGGCCGGGGCCATGCCTCCCTCGTGCTCACCGGCGGCCGGATCGGCACCCGGGTTCTCGCCGAGCTCGCCGCCGCGCCGGCCAGGGACGCGGTGGACTGGCGGCATCTGGATATCTGGTGGGGCGACGAGCGGTTCCTGCCCGCCGGGCATCCTGACCGGAACGAGACTGGCGCCCGCGCAGCCCTGCTCGACCATGTCGACGTCACCGCGGACCGGGTACGCCCGATGCCGGGGCCGGACGGGCCGGACGGCAGCAGCCCGGAGGCGGCGGCGGCCAGGTATGCAGGCTGGCTATGTGACGCCTCGGCGCCCGAGGATCACGGTCAGTCGCCGTCCTTCGACGTGCTGCTGCTCGGCATCGGGCCCGAAGGGCATGTCGCCTCCCTGTTTCCCGGGCTGCCGGCGCTGTATGAGGAGGAACGGACTGTCGTGGCCGTGCACGGCGCGCCGAAGCCGCCGCCGACCAGGCTTACCCTGACGCTCCCGGCGATCAGGGCGGCCCGCGAGGTCTGGATCATCGCCTCCGGCCAGGACAAGGCCGGGGCGATCAGGCTCGCGCTGTCGGGTGCGGGGCCAGTTCAAGTGCCCGCCGCGGGGGCTCGTGGCAGGCAGCAGACGCTCTTCCTGCTCGACCGCCCGGCCGCCGCCCGGGTACCCGCTCAGCTCAGCCGTCTCGCCTCGCCCTGACGCGGGCTGCTGGCGTCGCGCGGCAAGCCGCCAGCGGCCGTCCGCCGCCTGCCGCAGCTGCACCAGCTGACGGGGGCGGCGGTGAGCTGATCACGGCTGCGCCGGTTGCGGCTTTCCGCACTGCCTGGCCGATCTTGCCGGTTCGATTACTTCTGTCCTGGCTAAGATTCTGTGCTAGCTAAGCTCGCCTGCGTGGCCCCGTTTACCCGCACGCAGGCAGGCCGAAGTCACCTCATCGTTTGCGGGGACGACGCCCTCGCATCACGGATGGTCGAGGAGCTCACCGTCAGGTATGGCGAGCGGGTGACCGTTATCCTGCCGTCTGCGCAGCGCGGTCACGGCCCGCGGATCTCCCGGCTTCCCGGGGTGCGGATCATCGAGCGCGCCGAGCTAGACGAGCGGGCGTTCCATGACGCCCAGGTGCAGTCCGCCCGCGCGCTCGCCATCCTGTACCAGGATGATCTCGGCAACTTCCATGCCGCCCTGCGCGCCCAGGAACTTAACCCCGACCTGCGGCTTGTAGTGGCCATTTTCAATACCGGCCTGGGCGAGCGAATCCGGAGCTTCTTCACTGACTGCGCGGTGCTATCGGAATCGGCGATGGCCGCGCCGTCCTTCGTCGCGGCCGCGCTGGGCGAGCCCGCGCCCAGCCACGTCCGGGTATCCGGGCGGACCCTCTTCGTCGCCAGACGGGGGGACATCGACAGCGACCATGTCGTCTGCGGCCTGGCGGCAACGGCCAGCCCTGGGTACCCCACCCTGCTGCCACCGGACGAACGGAGCGCGGACCTGGTCCTGGCTATCGCGGACGGGACGCCGCGCCGTCCGTTCCCGCGCCAGCGCCGCCATCCGCTGCGCGCCGCCGTGCACACGGCGCGGATGCTCTTCGGGCACAAGATCGGCGCGATTTTCGCCGTGCTGCTCGCCGTGCTGCTCGCCGGGTTCGTGCTGCTCGCGACGGTCGGCGGATTCAGCCTGGCGAATGCGCTCTACCTGACATTCCTTGACGCGGCCGGCACCGCGGTGACCAGCCCGAAGCTGGCGGCATCGGAGAAGATCGCGCAGTTCCTGCTCACCTTCGACGGAATGGCGTTCCTGCCGCTGGTGACCGCGGCGATCGTGGGCGCTCGGCTGACCGGATCGCTGCGCGGAACGGACCGGCCGATGACCGGCCACGTCATCGTGGCCGGGCTGGGCAACGTCGGCACCCGCATCGTCGGCCAGCTGCACGACCTCGGCGTCGACGTGGTCTGCATTGACAAGAGGGAGGACGCGGCCGGCATACCGCTTGCGCGGCGCCTTGGCCTGAAGGTCGTCATCGGTGAGACACATCGCGAGGAGACGCTGCGGGCGGCCGGGATCGCCACCTGCGAGGCACTCGTCTCCGTGACAAATAGCGACATCGCCAACCTGGAGACCGCGCTGCACGCCCGTGCACTCGCCGAGGACCTCCGGATTGTCGTGCGTCTCTACGATGACGACCTCGCCGAGCGCGTGCAGAAGACCATCGGCAACACGATCTCGCGCAGTGTCTCCTACCTGGCGGCGCCCACGTTTGCCGCCGCCATGCTCGAGCATCAGGTGCTGCGCACCATTCCGGTCGGCCGGCACGTGCTGCTCATCGCGGACGTGCCGGTCGCCGCCAATGCGGAACTGGCCGGCCAGCTCATCGAGGATGTGCACCAAAGCGGCGAGGTACGGGTGGTCGCGCTGCGCAGGCGAGGCTCAAATGACCTTGACTGGTCGCCGCGAAATGAGTACCGGCTGATGCCACAGGACCGGATCTTCGTCCTTGCCACCAGAACGGGGCTAAGCCGGGTACTGACGCGCAGCCGGCCTCAGTAGCAGCCTGCAATTCCGCCGCAGGGAATAGAACTGGGTCTACCGCCGGGACGCAGCCGGAGTTACGCTCAGGGGCCGCTGATGAACATCAGCGGCTGATCCGCCGCCTCGCGGTGGCACGCTGTCGGGTGATCCCGGGAACTCGGCCGGAGTCCCCGGGATCACCGCAGGCCGGCGCCGTCTCGGTAGCGTAGGGGCCGTGGATGTCCGGGAGAAGTATCAGCTCGACATGGCTGAGCAGGTCGCCAGGGTGAGGGCACGCGCCAGGCCGTGGCGGTCCATCATCGCCCTCGTCCTGGCGATGATCTCGGTGGCGGCCTGGTGGTGGGTGACCGACTCCGGCCGCAACCCGAAGATCACCCTGGCGGGCCACCCGGCTGGCCAGGCGCTGAGCGCTGGCCTTGCGGTGGCCTTCTGCCTGTTCGCGCTGGCCGCGACGGTCGGCCTGTCCGGCAAGGCCCGCGAAGTGCTCGAGCCACGGCTCGGCTCGGCCCATGCGGCGGTGATCAGGTACGCCATCGTCCTCGCCGGCGGGCTGACCAGCCTGCTCATCACGCTGGAATTGTTCAGGGTGCAGGTCGGCAACCTGATCCTTGGTGGCGCATTCACCGCCGTCCTGATCGGCATCGCCGCGCAGCAGACGCTCGGCAACCTGTTCGCCGGCATCGTGCTGCTGCTCGCCCGGCCCTTTGTCGTCGGTGACAGCGTGCGGATGCGGGCAGGCGCGCTCAGCGGCCAGATCGAGGGCACCGTGACCGATATCGGGATCACCTACGTCCGGCTGGATACCGACGAGGGCAAGCTCCATGTGCCCAATTCACAGGTCCTGGCGGCGGCGGTGGGCCCGTTGCGGCACTCGCATGCCGCGGCGCCCGATCCCGCATCCGGGTCTGCGGCGTCAGTCCCGTCCGGCCAGTCCCCTGAACCAGCGCAGTCCCCCGAACCAGCGCAGTCCCCCGAACCAGCGCAGTCCCCTGCGGCCGGGCAGGCCGCCGAGTCAGCGCAGTCCGCTACCACGTCCGCTGCGGCCGTGGCGCCGCTCAGCGCAGCAGCGGCGCCACAGCATGCCGGGCAAGATGGTGCTGCCCGCCCGGGTGCAGGCGAGCGCGGGACTCAGCGGTGACTTGTGTCGTACCTGGCGATGACATCCGCCGGTATGCGGCCGCGGTCGCTGACCGAGATGCCGTTGCGCTTCGCCCAGGCGCGAATATCGGAGCTGCGCTTACGATGCGCCGATGTTCTCCGCTTGGCGCGCCCCGGCCGGCTTGCCGCCTTGCGAGCGCGAGTAGTGAACCTTCGGAAGACCTCGTCGAACTTCTGGCTGTGCCGCTCGCAGAGGTCGATTTCATAATCCCGGCCGTCAATGCTGAACGACCGTGTCAAGTGCTGGCCGACCGGAATCTCTTTCTCGTCGTAGTCGCAGGCGAATGTAACTGAGACTTTATGTGCCACTTGTATTTCCCCCTTCCCCCGCCGCACATATATCCCCAGGCGACAGCAGGTGTAACGGCGCTGTAGCGTTTTTCTCTGGCACCGGCCGGTGCCGATCCGCGGTGACGCCGGAAGACCGGGCGGCGAAAGGCCCATAGAGCCGGTCAGGCAAAGGACGACGGGTCCGGGCGGGCAAGGCGATTTCGCTCAGGCAAAGGGCCTGAGCCGCTCAGGCTGGCGGTCGCGGAGTTCGTGATCCGGGTGCGGCTGACTGTACGGGAACGACTCGGGAAGCGGCTCAAGCTCGCTGCCGGCCGTCCCGGCGTTCCCGGTATCCCAGCCGGGTGCCGTCTGCTGATCAGCCCATCCTGGCCGGTCATGACCGTATGGCCGCGCCGATGCCGGCTGGCCTTCGATGCCGGGCCGCCCCGCTGAATAGTCGCGCGTGCCGCTGCCGTTCGGATAGGGGTCGCCGGGCGATTCCGCCGGCAAATCCCTGCGGTCGGCCCGGACCGGGTAATCCGCCGGGACCGGCTGGTCCTGGTGCGGTACCGCAGCGCGCTCTCGGTAGTGCGCGGGGGCCTGGAGATCCGGGTAATGCGGCGCGGCCTGGAGTTCCGGGTAATGCGGCGCGGCCTGCTGGTCGTCGTGGTGCGCCGGGGCATGGTGGTCGGGGTAGCGCGGCGGGGCCGGCGGGTCCGGGTACGGCGCCTGGGTCTGCTGGTCGGGGTAACGCGGCCGGGAGTGGTGGTCGGCGTAGTGCGCGGGGACAGGCTGTTGCGGGTAATGCGGCGTGGCCTGCTGGTCGGAGTGGTGCGGCGTGACCGGCTGCTCCGGGTAATGCGGC